>NZ_JBVHLF010000006.1:0-48035 GCF_055559155.1 Kitasatospora sp. NPDC024654 | reverse complement strand
GAAAGTACTATGGCCTTGGTGCCTCTCTTCCCCCCACTGGTGGGTAAGGTCTGGGGGGGGGGGGGCGGCCGGCCGGGTCCCCCCCCCCCCCCCCCCCCCCCCCCCCCCCCGCGTTCTGTGGTGTGGCGGGCGCTGGGTCGCGGCAAGCACTGCGTTGGGGCACGCACTGCGTTGCAGCGGACCTGCTTGCTTGATTCTGCGCGCTATACCGGCAGTCTTGACATCAACGTGCAGCACGGGTGCACTGGTTGCGCACCAGACCGCTCGGAACAGACCCCCGTCCGACTTCCCCGGCGCCCCCACGGCCGCCCGGAAGGAGCCCTCGTGCCACCGGTCCGCAGCGCACTCCGTCGTCTGCTCACGGCAGCCACCCTGCTCGCCCTCCCACTGACCGCCGCCCCGGTTGCCGCCGCCACCCCGGCCACTGCCGCCCGTTCGGACCAGCTCGCCGCCACACCACCGATGGGCTGGAACGACTGGGCCCACTACCAGTGCGGCATCACCGAACAGACCATCACCTCCAACGCCGACGCGCTGGTCTCCTCCGGCCTCGCCGCCAAGGGCTACACCACCGTCACGGTGGACGACTGCTGGATGGCCGCCAACCGGGACAGCGCCGGCAACCTGGTCGCCGACCCGGTCACATTCCCGCACGGCATGGCCTGGCTGGGGGCCTACCTGCACAGCCGCGGCCTGAAGTTCGGCATCTACGAGGACGCCGGCTCGGCCACCTGCGGGGGCTACCCCGGCAGCGGCCAGCCCCAGGGCGGCGGCGCCGACCACTTCGCCCAGGACGCCGCGACCTTCGCCTCCTGGGGCGTCGACTACCTCAAGCTGGACGGCTGCAACGTCTGGAACGCCCCCGACCAGACCCAGGAGCAGGCCTACCACCAGGCGTACGACGCCGAGTCCGCAGCGCTCCGGGCGAGCGGTCGCGACATCGTCTTCTCCGAGTCCGCGCCCGCCTACTTCCAGAACGGCGAGTGGGGCAACCCGAGTTGGTTCTCGGTCCTGGGCTGGGTCGGCCAGGACGGCCAACTCTGGCGCGAGGGCTGGGACATCGCCACCTACGACGCCAACGACCCGACCGCCTCACGGTGGAGTTCGGTGCTCTCCAACTACGGCTACAACCGCTGGATCGGCCGCTACGCCAAGCCCGGCAACTGGAACGACCCGGACTTCCTGATCGCCGGCGACGCCGGGCTGACCGACGACGAGTCACGCAGTCAGGTCGCCCTCTGGTCGATGATGGCCGCGCCGCTGATCCTCTCCTCGGACGTCGCCCAGCTCTCGCCGGCCGCCGTCGCCGCGATCGGCAACCCCGACTTGGTGGCGATCGACCAGGACAGCGCCGGCCGGCAGGCCGCCGTGGTCTCCACCGACGGGACGACCGACGTGCTGGCCCGCCCGCTGGCGAACGGCGACCGCGCGGTGGCCGTGCTCAACCGGTCGTCGTCCGCCCGCGCGGTCAGCACCACGCTCGCCTCGGTGGGTCTGCCCGGGTGCGCGGTGACCGCCAAGAACCTCTGGACGGGGGCCAGTTCGACCACCTCATCGGCCCTCACCGCGACCGTGCCGGCGCACGGCACGGCGATCTGGCGGCTGAGCCCGCGGGGTTGCGCCCCGGCCGTGCCGACCGGCCAGCTCACCGGGAACGGTGCGAAGTGCGCGGACGACTCCAACAGCGGTACCACGGACGGGAATCCGGTGATCCTCTACACCTGCACCGGCAACCCGAACCAGCGGTGGACCATGCCCACCGACGGGACGATCCGCACGCTGGGCAAGTGCCTTGCGGAGTCCGGGAGTTCGACTGGCTCGTGGGTGACGCTCAGCAGCTGTGACGGCGGCGCCGACCAGCGGTGGGCGGCACGACCGGACGGGACGGTGGTGAACTCCGCCTCCGGCCTGTGCCTGGACGGCTACGGCGGCAGCACCGCCGACGGCACCCGACTGGACGCCTGGACCTGCGGCGACCACCAGGCCAACCAGGCCTGGTCCCTCCCGGCCTGAGCCGGCCCCCACCCGCCCCCTGTCCGCCGGCCGCGGCGCGCCCCACCGCCCGCGGCCGGCTCTCCGCTTCGCCGCACTCGCCCGCGCTTCACCCGCACCCGCCCCGGGCATCGCCCGGGAAAGCCGCGCCCTGTCGCGAGAAGTCGGCCCGGCCGACGCCAGGCGCCAGGCGCCAGGACCCGCGCTCACCACTCCCGCCAGCCCCACCCACGCGCAGCCGCCCCGCCCCTCTCAGTCCGCCGGGGCCTCCGGCAGGCCGATGAGGTCCGCCATCTCCTCCACCGCCCGCGCGAAGAACTCGTCCGCCGGGTCCACCGAGCCGGCCAGGCGCCCGAAGAGTTCGAAGCTGATCATCCCGAACAGCTGCGTCCAGGCGATCATCGCCCGGACCAGCACGGCCTGCGACAGCTCCGGAGCGTGCCGGGCCGCCAACTCGGTCAGCTGCGTGGCGAGCACCGGCGACGCCGGACGGCCGGGGGCGCCGTCCAGGTGACCGGCGGCACCGCGGATCACGTCGACCAGTGCGAGCGGGACCCGGGTCGCCAGGGCGACGGTCTCCTCCGGCGCGTGGTACCCGGGCACCGGGGTGCCGTAGATCAGCGCGTACTCGTGCGGGTGCTCGACGGCCCAGCCGCGCACCGCGCCACAGAGCGCCCGCCAGCGCTCCCGTGCGCCCTGAGCGCGCTCCGCACGGGTGGGGCCGGCGCCGGCCGTCGATCCCCCTCGGGCGGCGCCGGCCGACCCACCCACCAGCGCCCGCTCGACGGCCTCGGCCAGGTCGGTGTAGGCATCGACGATCAGGGCGGTCAGCAGGTCGTCACGGCTCGGGTAGTACCGGTAGAGCGCCGAGGACACCATCCCCAGCTCACGCGCGACCGCGCGCAGTGAGAGCTGCTGCGCCCCCGCCACGGCGACCTGGCGGCGCGCCTCTCGCTTGATCTCCTGGGTGAGTTCCTCGCGAGCCCGCTCCCGGGCGGTCCGAATCACTGCCATGCGTGACAGCCTGCCACATTTCGGAGCACTGCACACGACTTAGATCAGTAGTCACAATTCAGATCAACAGTCCATAACAGGAGCAGTGCTCTCACAAGAGATCGCCGACCATAAACGAGAGCACTGCTCTTGACTCAGCCGGCCGCCACTGGAAGAGTCCAGTGCACCGAAACGAGAGCACTGCTCTCGAAAGAGTGCACCGCTCCACACCACTGCACCGCCGCCCCGCCCCGCGTCGCACACCAAGGAGCCCCCTCATGGCATCGACCGACGGCTCACCGACCGACGGCCCGCGCTACCTCGACCCCTCCGGCAGCCGCGCCGCCGCGATCGGCAACCGTCTGGTCGCCGGACTCGCCGGGCTGGGCCTCAGCCTCCGGGGTTCCCAGGTGCTGGCAGTGCGCGGGCGCAAGAGCGGGCAGTGGCGCACCACCCCCGTCAACCCGCTCAGCCACCACGGCGAGCGCTACCTGGTCGCCCCGCGCGGCCACACCCAGTGGGTTCGCAACCTGCGCGCCGTCGGCACCGGCGAGCTGCGCCTGGGCCGCCGGACCGAGGCGTTCCGCGCCACCGAGCTGGCGGACGACGAGAAGCCGGAGGTGCTGCGCGCCTACCTCAAGCGGTGGCAGTCCCAGGTCAGCGGCTACTTCGAGGGGGTGGACGCCGACGCCCCCGAGGCCGAACTGCGGCGGATCACCCCGGGGTTTCCGGTGTTCCGGATCAGCCGGAGCTGAGCCGGCCCCGAGCGCCGGCGCACCCACCGCTCCGTCGCCGCCCACCGCGCCACCGCCGCCGGCCGGCCGAGCGGGAACCCTCCGGCCGGCTCCGACCTGCGCCTTGGCAGACTGACCTGATGGACATCGTCATCCGTGCCGCCCTCGAAGCCGACCTCGAACAGGCCGGCGAGGTCACCGTCGAAGCGTTCGTCGGTGACGGCCACACCCAACCGGACGGGTCGTACGTGGAGCTGCTGCGGGATGCTCGCCGGCGTTCCGCCGAGGCCGAGCTGTACGTGGCCGTCGATCCCGCCGATCTCTCGCGCGGGGCGGCCGGGCGCGTCCTCGGTTGCGTGACCTTCGCGGTCGGCGGCAACCCGTGGGCCGACATCGCCACCCCCGAGGAGGGCGAGATCCGGATGCTGGCCGCCGCCGCGGCCTCGCGTGGCCGCGGGGTCGGTGAGGCCCTGGTGCGCGCCTGCGTCACCCGCAGCCGCGAACTCGGCCTGGCCGGCATGGCGTTCTCCACCCGCCCGGCGATGACCGCCGCCCACCGGATCTACGAGCGGGTCGGCTTCCGGCGCACCCCGGAGCGCGACTGGTGCGTCCGCCCGGGGGTCGACCTGTTGGTCTACAGCCTCGCCTTCTGACCGGCGCGCCCGGTCAGCCCACCGCCGCCGCGCGTTGCAGCAGGCGGGTCCGCAGGTACGCGTCGAAGGCCGGCGCGGCGGCCGTGGCGGTGGCGTCCTGCGCCGCGCCGCCCGGCTTCACCGTGCCCTCGACCGTGAGATAGCCGTACCGGCCCAGCGTGCCGTGCGTGCCGGCACAGCCCGGACCGGTGCAGAACGACACCGCGCCCGGGGCGGCCAGGCCCTGGAGCTGCCCCTGGAAGCCGGCGAACGCGGCGTCGGCCTGGCTCCGGTGGTCGAAGACGGCGACTCCCAGGGTCACCACGCTGTCCCTCGTGACGAAGCTGACCCTGATCACCTGACGGCAGTCCTGGGCCGCGAGCAGGTTGCCCAGCCCGCCGGTGGTGGCCTTCCAGCACGGCTCGGTGGCCGCCTCGGCGGCCCGGGTCCAGGTGGCGCCGGCCACCGTGACGGTCGGCTCGGGGAACAGGCCGGCGGCGGAGAGCGGCGCGGTGTCGGTGGCGGCGTCCCAGAGCGGGGTGGTCGGGTCCACCGACGCCGTCGAAGCCCCCGCGGCCGCCACGGCCGCCGCCCGAGGCGTGGCCGGGGACCTCGCGAGCAGCACCGCCGCCCCGGCCCCGCCCAGCACCACGAGCACGCCCAGTGCCCCCAGCAGCACCCGCAGCCGGCCCCGGCGACGGGCCTCGGCCGCCGAGCGGTCGGCCAGCGCGGTCCAGTACTCCACCGGAGCGGTGGCCACGACGGGCGGCGCGCCCGGCAGCACGCCTGGTGGCTCTCCCGGGTACCCCGGGTACCCGAAGCCCGCTCCCGAATCCCCCGCCCCTTCACTCACGGGTGACGATCCTATGACACCCCGGCAGCTGACACGCCGGGATCCCCGCCGACGCACCCTCAGCCCGCCCGCACCGGGCCGTCCACCCAGCCCGGTAATCGATCCGTGTCCGAAGCGGTGGCTCACCGACCCGCCTCCGTCACCAGTCCGCCACGCCACGCCACACTACATGTGGGTGTTACATCCATCAGCCACCACTACATGTATGCTCGCTCTCGCTGTCGACGCAGGGGAACCCGGTGTGAGTCCGGGACTGCCCCGCAGCGGTGAGCGGGCGCCCCCACGAGGCGCCGGCGAGTCCGAGTACCTGCCGACGGTGTGCCACACGGCTTCCCCGCAGAGGCCTTGAAGCACGTCCAGCTTGTGTCCGGGCCTCGCGGGTGGGCCGGGGATGCCGCCGCAGCGCGCCGCCGGGTACGGGTGGCCGCGCCGAGCTCCCCTGCGCTGCCCCGGTCCGGTTCGTCCCACCGTCCGTCGCCGTCGCCAGGAGAGAGCGCCTTGACCACCGCTGCCTCAGCCACCCTGCCCGCCCAGGGAACCAGCACCGACCCCCTCGACCGGTCGGAGCCCGGCGCCGCGCTCCTCCGGACGCTGACGGACCGGAGCAGCGACCTCCCCCAGGTGGACCCCGGCCACGTCGCCGCCGCCGCACTGCGCGGCCGGCACGCCGGCTCCGACTTCGCGGAGCTGCGCGGGCTGGCCGTGGAGGCCGCCGCGTCGATGATCGCCGAGGACCCGCAGTACTCGAAGCTGGCCGCCCGACTGCTCGCCCAGGAGATCGCCGACGAGGCCGTCAGCCAGGGCGCGATCTCGTTCGCCGCCTCGATCGCCGTCGGCCACACCGAGGGCCTGATCGGCGACACCACCGCCGACTTCGTGGCCCGACACGCCGCCGCGCTCGACGCGCTGATCGACCGCCGGGGCGACGACCGCTTCGAGTACTTCGGCCTGCGCACCGTGCAGTCCCGCTACCTGCTGCGCCACCCGATCACCCGCAAGGTGATCGAGACCCCGCAGCAGTTCATGCTCCGGGTCGCCTGCGGCCTGGCCGTCGGCGACAGCGCCGAGTCGGTCACCGAGGTGGCCGAGCTGTACCGGCTGATGAGCACGCTCTCCTACCTGCCGTCCTCGCCGACCCTGTTCAACTCCGGCACCCGGCACCCGCAGATGTCCTCCTGCTACCTGCTGGACTCGCCGCTGGACAACCTGGACTCGATCTACTCGCGCTACGCGCAGATCGCCCGGCTGTCCAAGCACGCCGGCGGCATCGGCCTGTCCTACTCCCGGATCCGCTCGCGCGGTTCGCTGATCCGCGGCACCAACGGCAAGTCCAACGGCATCGTCCCGTTCCTGCGCACCCTGGACTCCTCGGTCGCCGCGGTGAACCAGGGCGGCCGGCGCAAGGGCGCGGCCTGCGTCTACCTGGAGACCTGGCACGCCGACATCGAGGAGTTCCTCGAGCTGCGCGACAACACCGGCGAGGAGGCGCGCCGCACGCACAACCTCAACCTGGCGCACTGGATCCCGGACGAGTTCATGCGCCGGGTGAACGCCAACGCCGACTGGTCGCTCTTCTCCCCCGCCGACGTCCCCGAGCTGGTCGACCTGTGGGGCGAGGAGTTCGACGAGGCGTACCGGAAGGCCGAGGCCGCCGGCAAGGCGGTCCGCACCATCCCGGCTCAGACCCTGTACGCCCGGATGATGCGCACCCTCGCGCAGACCGGCAACGGCTGGATGACCTTCAAGGACGCGGCCAACCGCGCCGCCAACCAGACCGCGCTGCCCGGCCGGACGGTGCACTCCTCCAACCTCTGCACCGAGATCCTGGAGGTCACCGACGACTCTGAGACCGCGGTCTGCAACCTGGGTTCGGTCAACCTGGGTGCCCACGTGGCCGCCGGCGCCACTGCCGGCGACCTGCTGAACGCGATGGACTGGGACCGGCTGGACACCACCGTGCGCACCGCGGTCACCTTCCTGGACCGGGTCATCGACATCAACTTCTACCCGACCACCGAGGCCGGCACCTCCAACTCCCGTTGGCGGCCGGTCGGTCTGGGCGTGATGGGCCTGCAGGACGTCTTCTTCCAGCTGCGGATCGACTTCGACTCGGCCGAGGCGAAGGAGCTCTCCACGCTGATCTCCGAGCGGATCATGCTGACCGCCTACGAGCGCTCCAGCGAGCTGGCCGAGCAGTTCGGGCAGCACCCCGCGTACGGCGAAACCCGGGCCGCCCGGGGCCAGTTGCACCTGGACCACTTCGCCGGCGCCACCCCGCACTGGGCCGAGCGCTGGGACGCCCTGCGGGCCCGGATCGCCACCACCGGCCTGCGCAACGCGCTGCTGCTGGCGATCGCCCCGACCGCGACCATCGCCTCCATCGCGGGCGTCTACGAGTGCATCGAGCCGCAGGTCTCCAACCTGTTCAAGCGGGAGACCCTGTCCGGCGAGTTCCTCCAGGTGAACCCTTACCTGGTACGGGAGTTGAAGGACCTCGGGGTCTGGGACCAGCAGACCCGGGACGCCCTGCGGGACGCCAACGGTTCGGTGCAGGAGCTCAACTGGCTGCCCGCCGAGGTCCGTTCGCGCTACCGGACGGCCTGGGAGCTGCCCCAGCGCGCGCTGATCGACCTGGCCGCCGCCCGCCAGCCGTACCTGGACCAGAGCCAGTCGCTCAACCTCTTCATGGCCGCACCCACCATCGGCAAGCTCAGCTCGATGTACGCGTACGCCTGGAAGGTCGGTCTGAAGACCACCTACTACCTGCGGTCGCGACCGGCCACCCGGATCGCGCAGGCCGCCACCGGCGCCGCGCGCCCCGCCGTCGCGATCCCCTCCCCCACCCTCACCCCGGAGCAGGAGGCCGCCATCGCCTGCTCCCTGGAGAACCCCGAGTCCTGCGAGGCCTGCCAGTGAGTACCACCCCCAACCGCCCGAACAACCTGCTGGACCCGGGCTTCGAGCTGACCCTGCGCCCGATGCGCTACCCGTCGTTCTACGACCGCTACCGGGACGCCATCAAGAACACCTGGACCGTCGAGGAGGTGGACCTGCACTCCGACGTCGCCGACCTCGCCAAGCTGAGCGAGGGCGAGCGGCACCTGATCGGCCGGCTGGTCGCCTTCTTCGCCACCGGTGACTCGATCGTCGCCAACAACGTGGTGCTGAGCCTCTACAAGCACATCAACTCACCCGAGGCCCGGCTCTACCTCTCCCGGCAGCTGTTCGAGGAGGCGGTGCACGTCCAGTTCTACCTGACCCTGCTGGACACCTACCTGCCCGACCCGGACGACCGCGCGGCGGCCTTCGCGGCGGTGGAGAACATCCCCTCCATCCACCAGAAGGCGCAGTTCTGCTTCAAGTACATGAACGCGGTCGACCACATCGACTCGCTGCAGAGCAAGGAGGACCGCCGTGCCTTCCTGCTCAACCTGATCTGCTTCGCCGCCTGCGTCGAGGGCCTGTTCTTCTACGGCGCCTTCGCGTACGTCTACTGGTTCCGCAGCCGCGGCCTGCTGCACGGCCTGGCCACCGGCACCAACTGGGTGTTCCGCGACGAGTCCATGCACATGGACTTCGCCTTCTCGGTGGTCGACACCGTGCGCGAGGAGGAGCCCGACCTCTTCGACGAGGAGATGGCCAAGCAGGTCACCGAGATGCTGGAGGAGGCCGTCGAGGCCGAACTGCAGTTCGCCCAGGACCTGTGCGGCGACGGCCTGCCCGGCATGAACACCGAGTCCATGCGCCAGTACCTGGAGGCCGTCGCCGACCAGCGGCTGGCCCGCCTCGGCCTGCCGATCCGCTACGGCTCCAGCAACCCGTTCGGGTTCATGGAGCTGCAGAACGTCCAGGAGCTGACCAACTTCTTCGAGCGCCGGGTCTCCGCGTACCAGGTAGCCGTGGAGGGTTCGGTCTCCTTCGACGACGACTTCTGAGAAGGACGTCCCGGGAGGACTTCCGAACCGGCGGCAACGGCCGCCGTCCCCGAGCGGGTTCGCTCGGGGACGGCGGCCGTCCGGTGTTCAGCGCGCGGTGAGGTAGGTGTCGCTCTCCCAGAGCGCGCCACCGTTGCTCGGCCCGCCGCCCGCACGGTAGACCACCAGGTTGCCGTCGTCCTGCATCACCGCGTAGGCCCCCGGGTGGCCCCAGGTGCCGCTCGCCCAGAGCGCGCCGCCGCTGTTCGGCCCGCCGCCCGCCTGGTAGACCACGAAGTTGCCGTCGCTCTGCTGGATCGCGTAGGCGCCGGGGTTCTGCTCGGTGTCGCTGGCCCACAGCACCGCGCCGTCCCGCCTGCGGTACATCACCAGGTTGCCGTCCGCCTGCATCATCAGCCGGGTCAGCGCGCCCTCGGTCCACTCGCCCGGGCCGAGCACCGTGCCGCCGGGCAGGACGGGCCAGACCTGGTACGTCCCCGAGTCCCACAGCGCGCCGCCACGGGTCGGACCGCCGCCGGGCGCGTAGACCACGAAGTTGCCGTCCGCCTGCACGGTGGCGGAGGAGCCGGGCCGGTAGGTGGCGCTGCTCCAGATCGGCGTGCCGTCAGGCCGGTAGACCACCAGGTTGCCGTCCCACTGCATCAACACGTGGGCGCCCGGGTTGCCCTGGGTGCCGGTGCTCCACATGGCCGGATCCGCCGCCGAGTCGCCGACCGCCGCGTAGGCGACAAGGTTGCCGTCGGTCTGCATGGTCACCGTCATCGTCGAGCTGGAGACGCTCTGCCCGGCGTCCAGCCGCTGGCCGGGGGCCAGGTTGTTCGCGCCGGCGGGCGAGCCGACGTCCAGCGCGTCGCCGTCGATGTTCAGCCGGCTGCCGCCCCAGGTCTCGCTCACCCCGCCGGAGTACTGGTGGACCCGGCGGTCGTTCGGCCAGTAGCCCGGTCCGGGCAGGCCCATGGCGGCGGACGAGGTGGTCTGGTCGGCGTTCCAGGCCGCCGACCAGACCACGTCCGGCCGCGGGTAGCCGCTGTTGTCGTACTGCCCGGCGAGATCCCTGATCCCGCTGCCGGCGCTGGAGTAGACGCCCGCGCGGTAGCCCGCGGCGTGCAGCCCGTTGGTCCAGCCGGCCAGGTAGGCGAGCACCCGGGCGCTGTAGCCGGCCGGGTTGTAGGCCTCCAGGTCGGCGTAGAGCACCGAGCCCGGGTGGAAGCCCAGCCCGGCGGCCTTGTTGGCCGCGTCGGCGGCGGCGGCGGCGCCCTGCTGGCCGGCGGCGGTCGGGTCGGCGTCGATCAGCACCGAGCCGATGGTGGCTTGCGGGCCGACGTAGACCGGCAGGAAGGTCCAGCCCTGGGCGGCCCGCCCGCCCACCCAGTCGGCGGTCAGGTTCGGTTGGGCACAGGCCTGCGAGGGGCCGCCGATGTAGATGCCGACCGAGCGGTACGGCGAGTGCCCGAGCCAGGCGGACATCGTCGCGGCGGACGGCGCGGCGCAGGTGTCGAACCCCCTGCCGGTGGCGTCGGTGCCCGGCACGGCCGTGCTGCCCGCGGCCTGCGGCACGGCGGCCGGACGTGGCGGGCGCACCGGGGCGGCCTTATTCAGCCGCGCGCCGGCCAGGATCCGGTTGACCCGCCGCGGGTCGGTTCCGTAACTGGCCGTCACCTGGAGGCCGGTGCCGCGCAGCTCGGCCCGCAGTTCGTGGTCCGCCGCCCCGGCCGCCAGCACCTGCGCGGGCAGTTCCCGGCCCGGCTCGACCACCGGCGCGGCCTCGCGCCCGGAGACCGGCGCCGGGACCGGTTCGATCAGCAGGTTGTCACCCCGGCCGGCCGGCAGGTGCGCCGGGCAGTCCTGCTCGGCGCCCGGGGTGCCCAGGTAGACGGTGTGCCGGTCGAGCCGGACGCAGCTGTCCGGCTCCCGGTCCAGGTCGACCACCCGCCAGTCGGCCGGCACCCGCAACTGGTAACCCTGGTACTCCACCAGCCGGGTGGCGCTGTCGGCCCGGGCCCCGGCCGCGCCGGTGGAAAGCGAGGCCGCCGCCACGATGGTGGCGGCGGCGATACCGGTCAGTCGTCTCCGCACGGCACGTCCCCCTGGGGATACGATCGGTGACTAGCCATCAACAGATCGTATGCGGGGCTCTTGCGCCCTCCGGGGTACGCCACTCCGCGCCGTCCCTCGAATGCGCCGACGCGGCCGCCCCGCCGAGCGGGACGACCGCGGATTCGCGCCGACGACGTGTCAGTCGTTCGGGACCGTGGCGTACTTCGCGGTGCCCTCGGCCATCTGCCGCAGCGCGTCCTTGCGGTCGCGCTTGGAGAGCCGGTCGATGTAGAGGTAGCCGTACAGGTGGTCGGTCTCGTGCTGCAGGCAGCGGGCGAAGAAGCCGGTGCCCTCGACCCGGATCGGGTTGCCGTCCTTGTCCTGGCCGGTCACCGCGGCGTAGTTGGGGCGGGGCAGCTCGGCGTAGGCGGTCGGCACCGAGAGGCAACCCTCGTTGCCGTCGTCCAACAGCCGCCGCTCGGCCGGCAGTTCCTCCAGCACCGGGTTGATCACGTGGCCGATGTGCCGGACGTTGTCGTCGTCCGGGCAGTCGTAGACGAACACCTTGGCGTCCACGCCGATCTGGTTGGCCGCCAGGCCGACGCCCTCGGCCGCGTACATCGAGACGAACATGTCGTCGATCAGCGCGGACAGGTCGGCGTCGAAGACGGTGACCTCCTTGCACTCGCGGTGCAGCACCGGGTTGCCCACCACCGTGATCGGGCGCGCGGCGCCCTTGGAGAGGTCCGGCTCCTCACCGATCACCGTGACCGGGGCCTCGGCGTGCTCGTGGTCGTGCTCGTCGTGCTCGTGCTCGTGCTGGTCCGCCATCGCTGCTTCCGCTTTCTGGATCTCTCCGAATGACAGCCCTAGCGTACGGCCCCGCGAGCCGGGCTGGTCCTTACCGGTCCTAACAGACCTCTTCGACGTCGCGATAGGCCCGGGTGGTGGGCGAGGCCGCCACCCAGCGGTCCAGCAGCAGCCGGACCAGGCCGGCCGGGGCCGCGATGCCGCACTCCCGCTCGGTCAGCCAACCGGCGCCGTCGCTGCCCTGGCTGAGGTGGCTGAGGTGGCCGGGGTGCGCCGCGTCACCGTCGTCGTGCGGGTCGTGGTGCACGGTCCGGCCGTCGTCGGTCACCATCCGGCTCTCCGAGCAGGCTCGGCAGAGCAGCCGGACCGAGGAGGTCCAGTCCTCCGCCGCGTAGCCGGCGTCGGCCACCAGCCGCTCCAACGCGTCCCGGTCGGCCTCGGTGGCGGCCTGCAGCAGCACCACGTAGGTCGGCACCGGCGAGGGCGCCCACAGCTCGATCTCGTCGAAGACCGGGTACGCGGCACCGTCCGCCACCCGCTCGCCGTGCGGCGCGCCGTCGTGCAGCACCACCTCGCCCCAACGGCGGCCGGAGGAGGGCAGCGGGATGGAGAGCACCTCGACCCGGGCCGGATCCAGCCGGCGGCCCCAGACCACTTCGGACTCGCCCTCCGGGGAGAGCCGCACCGGGGTGGTGCCGAGGTCGAGGCGGACCGGCTCGTCCGGCGCCGCGCTCGGGGCGGCCGGCAGCCGCAGGCCGTACGCCTGCCAGGCCCGGCGGGCCAGCGGCCAGTCCTGCAGGGCGGTCGCGGTGATCCCGAGGTTCCACCAGTCGGGGGCGCCGTGGTCGCGGTCCAGCAGCGCGACGGCCCGCAGGCCGGCTGCCCTGGCCTGCTCCCAGTCGCGCCGGAACTTGTGCAACAGGGCCAGGTTGAACCAGGAGTCGGAGAGCCAGGGCTCCAGGTCGGCCGCCATCACGAGCAGCGCGCCGGCGTCCTCGTACCGCCCGTTGTCGATCAGCGTGAAGGCCCGGTCGGTCGTCTGCCGCCAGGTGGCGGACGGCCGGTGCCGTGCCCGGTGGAAGATCTTCACGTTGCCCTGCCGCCTGTCCGCTCGGTCCTGCTGAATCCTGCTCGGGGCCGGGCCGCACCTGGCTCGTCCTGCCAGGCCGGCCGACCCGCGTCCCGCACGGGTTTCCGCCACCCGATCCGCCGCGCCGGCCGAGCGGCCGAGGCTTGGGGCCAGGGGCCCCGGATCGGGGTGTTCCACGCTATGACCGCATCCAACCACGGCAGCGGCAGGGTGCGCTTCCCGCACGGTGGTTCAACCGCTCTCCGGGCGGGCCACTCCGCACGGACCGGCCTCCGCCGCGGCGGTGGGCAGCGGTCCGAGCCTGACCAGCGCCTCCACCACCCGGGCGTCGTAGGCCCGGCCGCTCTGCTCACGCAGCGTGGCCAGCACGGGGGCCCGACCGGCCGGGCCCAGCAGGTCGTCGTGCGCGTTGGCCACCCGGATGATCCGGGCCGCCAGCGGCAGGCTCCGGTCGACCCGGCCGTCCGGGCCGCGGAGCGGGTCCGCCAACCGCGCGACCTGCGCGGCCACCTGCGCGGGCACCCCGGTGCAGCGGATCACCTCGCTGCCGAGCCGGGCGATCCGCTGCTGCTCGACGTCCGGCAGGGTGGCGGTGGCGCCGTCCGGGACCGGCTCGACCAGCGAGAGCTGGCCGATGTCGTGCATCAGCGCCGCGTACTCCAGCAGACCGAGTTCGTCGGCACTCATTCCCAGCTCGCGGCCGAGCGCGCACGCCGTGTCCGCCACCCGGCGCGCGTGGCCGGGCGCGGTGTACCCCGCCACGTCGGTGGCCCGGGCCAGCGTGGCGATGGTCTGGCCGTAGGTGGCCCGGATCGCCGCCGCCCGCCGGAAGGAGGCCAGCGCCAGCAACAGCGGGGTGCAGAACGCCGGCAGCGCCCACAGCCCGACCTCGCCGGCCGCCAGGCTGACCAGCATCCCGGTGGCGGCGATCGCCGACCCGATGCCGGGCAGCGCCCGCAGCTCCTCCTCCAGCGCGGCGCCGAACCGCTGACCGGTCCGGGCCCGCTGCTGCCCGGCCGCGAACACGGCGTCGCAGAGCGCCGCCAGCGCGGCCACCACGGTCAGCAGCACGCCGTAGCCGGGCCCGGAGAGCGGGACCCGGTCCAGCGCGCCGGTGTGGTAAAGCGGCTGGAACAGCGCCGCGGCGAAGCCGACCGAGCAGAGCCGGCGAGCCGCCTCGTCCCGCCGGGCCGCCGAGCGCGACAGTCGCCGCAGAGTGCCGAAGGCCCGGCGGTGGAGCACTGCCGGGCGCGGCCGGCGGTGCTGGCGGGCGGCCGGCGCGGTGTGCCGAGGCGGCGGCACCCGCGGCGGCGGCACCTCGGCCCGGCCCGAGCCCAGCAGCACGAACCGCAGCAGCCAGCCGACCGTCAGCCCGGCCCCCGCCACCGCCACCACCTGCAACGCGCCGTGGCTGGTCGGCAGCCCGCGCAGCGGCCCCAGCAGCGCGTACGCGAGGGCGGCCGCGGCGCCCAGCGGGGCCTGCTCCCGGCCGCCGGGCCGGCCGACCCGGACCGCCTCGCCGACCGCGATCAGCCCGACGAAGGCCACCGCCACCCGAGGCTGGGCGAGCCCGTGCACCAGCACCCAGCCGACCGCCCCGGCCGCCAGCAGCAGCGCCGCCGCCTGCAGCAGGGCCGCCCCGGCGCCCCGGCCACCGCCCGCGCCGGGCGCCAGCCGGCGCGGCACCGGCGGACCGTACCCGGCCGGACGAACCGCCGCCCGCCGCACGGTCACCGCGACCCGCCGGCAGCCGACCGGGTGACCGGCTCGGGCACCCCGAGCGGGATGTCCGGCACCTCGGGCGGCTGCTCGCCGTCCATCGGCGGCGCCGGTTGCCAGCCGTGTCGCTGCACGGCGGTCACCAGCGCCTGCACCATCACCGGGTCGAACTGGGTGCCCTCACAGCGCCGCAGCTCGGCGACGGCCTCCGGGACCGGCCGGCCGCGACGGTAGGACCGGGTGGAGGTCATCGAGTCGAAGGCGTCGGCGACCGCGATGATCCGGGCGAACTCCGGGATCCGCGACCCGGCCAGCCCGTGCGGGTAGCCGCGGCCGTCCATCCGCTCGTGGTGGTGCAGGATGCCGCCGTGCGCCTCGCCCAGGAAGTCGATCCCGCGCACCAGCTCGTGCCCGTACTCGGGGTGCACCTCCACCGCCCGGCGCTCCGCCTCGGTCAGTGGACCGTTTCTACGCAGGAGCTCGGTGGCCACACCGAGCTTGCCCACGTCGTGCAGGGTCCCGGCGAAGTGCAGGGTGCGCAGCCGCTCACCGGTGATGCCGAGCTGACTGGCGATCAGCACGGCGGCCCGGCCGACCCGTTCGCTGTGGCCGCGGGTGTAGGCGTCCTTGATCTCCACCGCCTGCACCAACGCCTCGACGGTGGCCTGGTGCGCCGCCCGCTCGCGGTGCCCCTGGGCGAAGACCCAGGCCGAGATGGAGAGCGGCAGCAGCGCCAGCACCGCCGCGAAGGCGCCGTACGGGCCCTGCCACAGCACCGCCATCATCAGGCCGCCGAGCGCGTGCGCGATGGCCGGCAGGCCGAGGCCGGTGAGCGCGCCGGGGACCAGCTCGACCGGCGGCCGGCGCTCCGCGAGCCACCGGATCCCGGCCACCAGCACGCTGCTGACCAGGCAGAACGTCAGCACGGCGGCGAGCGGCGGGAGCAGCGCGACCGGGTAGCGAGCGCCCAGCAACAGCCGCGGCCCGTCCAGCAGGTGGAACAGCGCCGCCGCCACCCAGGCGGCCAGCGCGAACTGCGCGGCGTTCCACAGCCGGCGCAGCACCCGCGGGGCGGTGGCCGCGCCGGTCAGCGCGGACGGCAGGGCGACCAGCGCGGCGGCGGCCGGCGGCAGCATCAGCACCCCGGTGAAGAGCACCGGCAGGAAGGCGTTGGCCGACGGCCGGGCCGGCTCCCGGCGCCCCACGGGCTCCGCACGGAGCGCCGGGCGGCCCGCCAGGCGACCGGCCAGCCGTAGCCCGAGCGCGCGCAGCCGGCGGAAGAGCCGCAGGCAGGGCGTGGGCAGCCCCTGCGCGACCGACTCCCAGCAGGCGTGCAGGAGGGCCAGCAGTCCGACCTTGGGCCAGTCCACCGGCCGGCCGAGCCAGCCGGGCAGCCCGGCGGCGGGGAGCAGGGGCAGCAGCGCGCACCCGGCCGCGCCGAGGACCAGCAGCAGGTAGACCAGCGCCGCCCTCGGCAGCCGCGCCGGTACGTCGTCAGGGAGCGCCCCAACCCCGCGTTCGACAGCGATCTCAGCCTCCCCACCTCATCTCAGGCCTGCGGCGGCCGGGTTGAATACCCGTCAGGAGGATAGGGCTCGGCTCGGGCCCGGAGACCCGCCATCGCACATCGCCCGGACCGGAGCGGCACATACTCACCCGATCGGGTGAGATCAGCGGACTGACGCGAAGATCACTCGCCGCCGGCGGGCCGGCCAAAGACGCGTCAGAGCCCCGGAGCGGCAGGTGCTCCGGGGCCCTCGACGGTCGCGTCCGGAGGCTACTCCACCGGGGTGGCCGCCACCTGGCCGGCGGGCTGCAACCCGCCCTCGTCGTGGCCGGACGACTCGCCGTGAGCGGGCGCCTCGGGATCGACCGAGACCTCGACCCGTGACTCGCCGCGCTGCCCGGCGCGGATGCTGTCGATCCGGGCGAGCACCTTGCTGCGCAGGTCGGACGGAGTGTCATCACACCCGCAGGAGCGCTTGATCAGCGCCTTGATGGCCTGTTCCAGACCGTACTTCTCCAGGCAGGGCGAGCACTCCTCGAAGTGCTGCCGGAGCTTGGCGCAGTCCCCCTCGGCCATCTCGTTGTCGAGGAACTCGTAGAGGTGGTCCAGCACCTCCCCGCAGTCCGTGTCGTGCGGACCTCCGCAGCTCATGAGCCCGTGCCTTTCGCCTCGCGCCCAGCCCCGCTGCCGGCCGGGACCAGGCCGCGCTCGCGCGCGTAGTCCTCCAGCATGCCCCGCAACTGGCGGCGGCCTCGGTGCAGCCGGGACATCACCGTACCGATGGGAGTGCCCATGATGTCGGCGATCTCCTTGTATGCAAAGCCCTCGACGTCCGCCAGGTAGACCGCGATGCGGAACTCCTCGGGGATCGCCTGCAGGGCGTCCTTCACGTCGCTGTCCGGCAGGTGGTCGAGCGCCTGGGTCTCGGCCGAGCGCAGGCCGGTCGACATGTGCGACTCGGCCCTGGCCAGCTGCCAGTCCTCGATCTCCTCGGCGGCGGTGCGCTGCGGCTCCCGCTGCTTCTTCCGGTACGAGTTGATGAAGGTGTTGGTCAGGATGCGGTACAGCCAGGCCTTGAGGTTCGTCCCCTCGCGGAACTGGTGGAACGAGGCGTAGGCCTTGGCGAACGCCTCCTGCAACAGGTCCTCGGCGTCGGCCGGGTTGCGGGTCATCCGCAGCGCGGCCGAGTACATCGGGTCGAGGTAGCCCAGTGCGTCGCGCTCGAAGCGCTCCCGCCGGGCCGTCTCGGTCTCGTCGGAGGACACCCGGAAGGTGTCCTCGCCGATCGCCTCGGCCAGCTCCTCACCGGTCAACGGCGAGGCACCCGACTCGTCCGTCGGTTCGTGCCCGGCCAGGCCCGCGTTCGGCTCGTCCTCGGTCGCGACGACCGGACCCACCTCCTCGGCATCACGGGCACGGCTCACGGCGAGCTGGCCCGGAACGGAGGATATCGGGCTCACGGACTTCTCGCCCGCGACCAGCCACTCCGACCACGGGATGAAGGCGCTCTGCGCGCTCTGCTCCTCGGGCCGCTCATGGCACGCGATCGAACCCATGTGGCTGCCTTTCCGCTGGGGCGTTCCTGACGAAGGGGTTAACCGAGCCGGTGGCGCGGACATTCCCACCCGCGCGACGGTCCGCTCGCGGCCGTGCGCTCAGCGCGGCACGGCCCCCGCGGTCAGCGCGGCACGGTCCGGGCCAGCCAGTCCGCCACCGCCTCGACGACCAGGGCCAGCGCCTCGGGCCGGCTCAGCGGGGCGGTCTTCGGCAGCGCGAGGCCGTGGTCGCCGTACGGCACCGGGACCAGCTGGTGCCCGGCCGGCAGCTCCGGGAACTCCGCGGGCCGCCCGAACGGATCCCGCTCGCCCTGCACCACCAGCGTCGGCCGGCCGCTGCCCAGCAGCTCCTCGGCCCGCGAGCGCTCCGGCCTGCCCGGCGGATGCAGCGGGAAGGCCAGCGCCAGCACGGCCACCGCGCCGCTGGCCGCGGCAGTCCGACAGGCCACCCGGGCCCCGGCGCTGCGCCCGCCGACCACCAGCGGCAGCCCCTCGGCGGCCAGCCGCTCGGCCACCGGCAGCCAGCCCGCGTCCAACGTGCCCGGCGCCGGCGCGACCTTCCTGCCGGCCACCCGCCAGGGCTGCTCGACCAGCGCCACCGCGACGCCGTGCCCCGGCAGCGCGGCGGCCAGCGCGGCCAGGTCGGCGGCCTCGATCCCGCCGCCGGCGCCGTGCCCGAGGCCCAGCACGGCCCGCGCCGCGCCGGCCGGGCGGTGCCAGCTGATCCGGGCCTCCCCGACCGGGGTGGCGACCAGCACGCCCGGGGCACCCGTCCTCGAGGCGTCCATCAGAACAGCGCCCCTTCCGCCTCGGCGGTCACCCGCCTGGTCAGCTCCGGCCCGTTGTTGCGGATGTTGCCCACCGCCGAGGAGACCGGGGTCAGCTCCAGCAGGCCAGGCTCCGGCGCGGTGAGCAGCCGGCGGGCCTCCTCGGACTCGTCGAGTGCGGGGTCCAGCCAGTCGTCGAAGGCCTCCGGCTGGAGGAAGAGCGGCATCCGCGGGTGCACCGGGGCGAGCAGCGGCTCGGCCTCGGTGGTGACGATGGCGCAGGTCACCAGCCAGGCGTCCGGATGCCCGGCGGGCACCCGGCGGTCCCGCCAGAACTCGTACAGCCCGGCCAGCGCCAGCGGCGCGCCGTCCACCCGGCTGACGAAGTACGGCTGCTTGCGCGGCCTGCCCTTGCCGGGATCGCCCTGGCCGTGCCCGGTCACCGCCTGCCACTCGTAGTAGCCGTCCACCGGGAGCAGGCAACGGCGGGAGGCGAAGGCCTGCCGGTAGGCGGGCTTCTCGTGCACGGTGTCGGCCCGCGCGTTGATCATCTTCACCGCGGTCTCCGGTGACTCGGCCCAGGCCGGCACCAGTCCCCAGCGCAGCACCCGCAGCTGCCGCACCGGCGGCCCGCCGCCCTTGGGCAACCGCTCCAGCACGGCGGCCACCGGAGCGGTCGGCGCCACGTTCCAGCTCGGCGCGAGCGTCTCGGCCGGGTCCCACTGTCGGACGTCGAACAGTTCGACGATGTCCTCCGGTCCGGTGCTCGCCGCGAATCGACCACACATGCCGTCAGCCTGCCACGTCCCGGCCGCCCCGGGGCACGGACCCGGGAACCGGGCCCTACCGTCCGGCCGTCCCTCCGTGGGAGGCTGCCCCCCAAACCTCCCGTACCACAGAGGAACGACCATGAACGGCGACAGCATCAGCGCGGTATGGCAGCGGGTCCTCGGCACCCAGCCCGACCCGCCCCGCTGGCTGGTGCTGGTCTGCGCCGGGGTCGCCCTGCTGGCGATCCTGCCGCACCCGGCCTGGCGACTCAGCCGCACCGTGGTGACCATCGCGCACGAGGGCGGCCACGGCCTGACCGCGCTGGTCACCGGCCGCCGGCTGGCCGGCATCCGGCTGCACTCCGACACCTCCGGGCTGACCGTCTCCTCCGGCAGGCCGACCGGCCCGGGCATGATCCTCACCGCCGCGGCCGGCTACACCGCGCCGTCGCTGCTCGGCCTGGGCGGCGCGCTGCTGCTCGCCGGCGGGCACGTCACCGCGCTGCTGTGGATCTCGATCGCGCTGCTGGCGGCCCTGCTGGTGATGATCCGGAACGCCTTCGGGCTGCTCGCGGTGGTGCTCACCGGCGCCGCCTTCTTCGCCGTCTCCTGGTACGGCGGCAACCAGCTGCAGGCCGTCTTCGCCTACCTCGGCGTCTGGTTCCTGCTGCTGGCCGGAGTCCGCCCGGTGATCGAGCTGCAGCGCAAGCGCCGGCAGGGCGGCGCGCGCGACTCGGACGCCGACCAACTGGCCCGGCTGACCGGGGTGAGCGCGCTGCTCTGGGTCGCGCTCTTCCTGGTGGTGGCGCTGGCGTGTCTGCTGGTGGGCGGCAGCCGGCTGCTGGCCTGAGCGGCACGTCCGGCCCGTGGAACACCAACGGGCGGCTCACGGGCCGCCCCCTAGACTTGGCGCATGACCGAGACCCTGTGGCCCGCCCCCGTCGCGACCGCCGCCGTCGACGCGACGGTGACCATCCCCGGTTCCAAGTCCGTGACCAACCGCGCCCTGGTGCTGGCCGCCCTCGCCGCCGAGCCGGGCTGGGTGCGCCGCCCGCTGCGCAGCCGGGACAGCCAGCTGATGGCGGACGGCCTGCGCGCGCTCGGCGTGGGCATCGAGGAGCAGGTCAACAACACCAGCGGTGGCAGCGGCGGTGGCGAGGCCTGGCGGATCATCCCGACCGGCCAGCTGCGCGGCCCGGCCCGGGTCGACGTGGGCAACGCGGGAACGGTCATGCGCTTCCTTCCGCCACTGGCCGTGCTGGCCGACGGCCCGGTGCACTTCGACGGCGACCCGCGCTGCTACGAGCGCCCGCAGCACGGCGTGATCGACTCGCTGCGCGCGCTCGGCGCCCGGATCGACGACGGCGGGCGCGGCGGCTTCCCGCTCACCGTGCACGGCTCCGGCGCGCTGGACGGCGGCACGGTCGAGCTGGACGCCTCGTCCTCCTCGCAGTTCGTCAGTGCGCTGCTGCTCTCCGGGGCCCGCTACAACCAGGGCGTCGAGATCCGCAACGTCGGCGGCCCGGTGCCCTCGCTGCCGCACATCCGGATGACGGTCGACATGCTGCGGCAGGCCGGCGCCCAGGTGGACGCGCCCGAGGACGGCGGCGAGAAGGACGTCTGGCGGGTCACCCCGGGCGCGCTGCTCGGCCGCGACCTGGTGGTCGAGCCGGACCTCTCCAACGCCGCGCCGTTCTTCGCCGCCGCGCTGGTCACCGGCGGCCGGGTCACCGTGCGCGACTGGCCACGGCACACCACCCAGCCCGGCGACCAGCTGCGCGAGATCTACTCCCGGATGGGCGGCTCCTGCCGCTTCGTCGACGAGGGGCTGGAGTTCACCGGGACCGGCACCGTCCACGGCATCGAGGCCGACCTGCACGACGTCGGCGAGCTGACCCCGGTGATCGCCGCGGTCGCCGCGCTGGCCGACTCCCCGTCGCACCTCTCCGGCATCGCCCACCTGCGGCTGCACGAGACCGACCGGCTGGCCGCGCTGGCCAAGGAGATCAACGCGCTGGGCGGCGACGTCACCGACACCGAGGACGGCCTGCTGATCCGCCCGCGCCCGCTGCACGGCGGCGTCTTCCACACCTACGAGGACCACCGGCTGGCCACCGCCGCCGCGGTGCTCGGCCTGGCCGTGCCCGGCGTCCAGGTGGAGAACGTGGCGACCACCGCCAAGACCCTGCCCGACTTCCCGCAGATGTGGGCCGACCTGCTGGACCCGCCGCCGGCGGCCACCGCCTGAGGAGACGTACGAGCACCATGCGCCGCTATGGCAAGGACGCCGACGAGGACGACATCCGCAACCGCCCGGGCCGCCGGGGCTCCCGGCCGCGGACCCGGATCCGGCCGAAGCACGAGGACGCCGCGGAGGCGATGGTCCTCACCGTGGACCGGGGTCGGCTGACCTGCCTGGTGGACGCGGGCAGCAGGGACGAGCGCGAGGTGCTCGCCATGAAGGCCCGCGAGCTGGGCCGCAAGGGCGTGGTGGTCGGCGACACGGTCAGCCTGGTCGGCGACCTGTCGGGCGAGCCGGACACGCTGGCCCGGATCGTCCGGGTCGAGGAGCGCAGTTCGGTGCTGCGGCGCACCGCGGACGACGACGACCCGTACGAGCGGATCGTGGTCGCCAACGCCCAGCAGCTGGCCATCGTCACCGCGCTCGCCGACCCGGAGCCCCGGCCCCGGCTGATCGACCGCTGCCTGGTCGCGGCGTACGACGCGGGGATGGAACCGCTGCTGGTGCTCACCAAGTCCGACCTGGCGCCGGCCGGGCCGCTGCTGGAGTCGTACGCGCCGCTCGGCATCGCCTACGTGGTCACCCGGCGGGACGAGCTGGAGACCACCGGCGCCGAGGCGGTCCGCGAGCACCTGCGGGGCCGCTCCACGGTCTTCATCGGCCACTCCGGGGTCGGCAAGACCACCCTGGTCAACGCGCTGGTCCCGGACCGGACGCGGACCACCGGGCAGGTCAACGCGGTGACCGGCCGCGGCCGGCACACCACCGTCTCGGCGCTCGCGCTGCGGCTGCCCCCGCCGCCGGGTGCCAAGCCCCGTTCGAAGAAGGCGCTGGACCCGGGCTGGGTGATCGACACCCCCGGCTTCCGCTCCTTCGGGCTCTCCCACATCGACCCGTCCCGGGTGATCCACGCCTTCCCGGACCTGGAGCCCGGCACGGTGGACTGCCCCCGCGCCTGCAGCCACGACGAGCCGGACTGCGCGCTGGACGCCTGGGTCGCGGACGGCAAGGCCGAGCCCGCCCGGCTCTACTCGCTGCGCCGGCTGCTCTCCACCCGGGAGGCCCGCGAGGGCGACTGAGGCGACTGAGGTGCCCCGGCCGCGCCCTCTGGCGACCATGGGAGGGACGGCCGATCACCCGAGGAGGAGACATGGCTTGGTTCATGGTGGTCCTCGCCGGCCTGCTGGAGACCGGGTTCGCGATCAACCTCAAGCTGAGCCACGGCTTCACCCGACTCGTCCCCACCGTCGCCTTCGCCCTCTTCGCCCTGAGCAGCTTCGGCCTGCTCACCCTCTCCCTCAGGCAGCTCCCGGTCGGCAGCGCCTACGCGGTCTGGACCGGCATCGGTGCGGCCGGCACCGCGCTCTACGGCATGATCTGGCTGGACGAGTCCAGCTCGGTGCTCAAGCTGGTCTCCATCACCCTGGTCATCGCCGGCGTGATCGGCCTCCAGATCAGCGGCTCCGGCCACTGATCCCGGGCGGTCGGCGGGGTGTGCCAGCATGGTGGCAGCTACCTCAGGAGGTCCGGCATGAGTGTGATCGACGAGCGCGCCCACCGTTTCCTCGACTCGATCGAGGTCCCCGAGGGCTACCGGGTCGAGCTGCTGAACGGGGAGATCATCTTGACGCCGTCGGGCAAGCCGCTGCATTGGGAGATCCAGTCACTGCTGCTTCGCCAGATCTGGTCCCACCAAGGTTGGGAGGCAGCGGCTGAGCAGACCATCAGGCACCCCGAGTACGGTGACGAGCCCAAGCCCGATGTCTTCGCGCTGCCCGCGACGGTCAAGGTCGACCCCGAGGGGGTCTACCCCGCTCAACATGTCGCACTCGTCGCCGAGGTGCTCTCGAAGAGCACCAAGGGCACCGACCTGGTCACCAAGGTCGAGGTGTACGGCCGCTTCGGCATCCCGCTGTACCTGATCATCGACCCGTTCAAGCGCGTCTGCACGTTGCACTGCTTCCCCCTGCCCACTGGCTACGAGGACTCCGTCAGCTTCGAGTTCGGCAAGCCGGTCCCGCTGCCCGAGCCGTTCCGATTCGCCCTCGACACCAGTGGTTTCCCCGCCTACCGCTCGCCCGACGGTTCCTGACCCCGCCGTCCGCTGAGCGAGCCGAACTGTCGGGAACGCGGGCGGCTCGCTACTGTTCCAGACATGGCCGACTACCACGACGATCTCCGACTCGCCCACGTCCTCGCCGACTCGGCCGACTCGGTCACCCTGGAACGCTTCCGGGCGCTGGACCTGAAGATCGAGACCAAACCCGACCTCACCCCGGTCAGCGACGCCGACAAGGCGGCCGAGGAGCTGGTGCGCGGCGTGCTGCAGCGGGCCCGGCCACGGGACGCGGTGATGGGCGAGGAGTTCGGGCTGATCGGCTCGGGCCCGCGCCGCTGGGTGATCGACCCGATCGACGGCACCAAGAACTACATCCGCGGCGTCCCGGTCTGGGCGACCCTGATCGCGCTGCTGGAGGTGGACGAGGCGGGCGAGGAGCGGCCGGTGGTCGGCATCGTCTCGGCCCCGGCGCTGCACCGCCGCTGGTGGGCGGCCCAGGGGCTGGGCGCGTTCGCCGGACGCAGCCTGGCCAAGGCGAGCCGGATCCAGGTCTCCTCGGTGTCCCGGATCGAGGACGCCTCGCTCTCCTACTCCTCGATCTCCGGTTGGGAGGACCGCGGCCGGCTCGACCCGTTCCTCGACCTCACCCGGGCCTGCTGGCGGACCCGCGCCTACGGGGACTTCTGGTCGTACATGATGCTCGCCGAGGGCGCGGTGGACATCGCGGCCGAGCCCGAGCTGAACCTGTGGGACATGGCCGCGCCGTGCATCGTGGTGCAGGAGGCGGGCGGGCGGTTCACCGGCCTGGACGGCATCGACGGACCGGGCGGGGCGGACGCGGTGGCGTCCAACGGTCTGCTGCACGAGGAGGCGCTGCGCCGGCTCAGCTTCTGACGCCAACCAGCCGCCACCACGAGGGAGTTGGATGCGGGCCCCGGAGCCAGTGCGGTGGACTGGTCCCGGGGCCCGCGGTCTGTCGGGGTGCGGTTACCGCTGCTTGCGCAGCTCACGCACCGCGGCCTCCAGGCGGCGGCCGTAGTCGGCGTCCGCCCGGCGGAAGTTGTCGATCGCGCGCTCGACGATGTCGTCGCGGTCGGCGGAGACCTTGGCGATGAAGCCGGCCAGGTTGGCCACCAGGCGCTCCTTCTCGGCCTCGCTGAACAGCCGGTAGAGGTTGCCGGCCTGCACGAAGTCGTTGTCCTCGGCGTGCGAGGGCGCCGCGTGGTCGCCGGTCACCCCGCTCACCGCGGTGGCGGCCCAGAGCGGACGGCCGGTCTCGACCGGGCCGCCGAAGCTGTTCGGCTCGTAGTTCTTCCGGCGGCCGTGCCGGCCGTCGTAGAGGTAGCCGTCCCGGCCGTTGGTGCGCGCCTCGGTGGCGTGCGGGCGGTTCACCGGCAGGTGGTCGGCGTTGACGCCGACCCGGTAGCGGTGCGCGTCCGCGTAGGCGAAGAGCCGGCCCTGCAGCATCTTGTCCGGGGACGGGCCGATGCCGGGCACGAAGTGCGACGGGCTGAAGATCGACTGCTCGACCTCGGCGAAGATGTTGTCGGGGTTGCGGTTGAGCTCCAGCTTGCCGATCTCGATCGGCGGGTAGTCCTCGTGCGGCCAGACCTTGGTCAGGTCGAACGGGTTGAAGCGGTAGTTGGCGGCGTCGGCGGCGGGCATGATCTGCACCTGGACCGTCCAGCTCGGGAACTCGCCGCGCTCGATCGCCTCGCGCAGGTCGCGCTGGTGGCTGTCCGGGTCCTCACCCGCGAGCTTGGCCGCCTCCTCGGAGGTCAGGTTCCGGATGCCCTGGTCGGTCTTGAAGTGGTACTTGACCCAGAAGTGCTCGCCGGCCTCGTTCTGCCACTGGTAGGTGTGCGAGCCGTAGCCGTTCAGGTGGCGGTAGCTGGCCGGGATGCCGCGGTCGCCGAAGAGCCAGGTCACCTGGTGGGTCGACTCGGGCGACAGGCCCCAGAAGTCCCAGACGTTGTCCGCCTCCTGGGAGCCGGTGTACGGGTCGCGCTTCTGGGTGTGGATGAAGTCCGGGAACTTGATGGCGTCCTTGATGAAGAACACCGGGGTGTTGTTGCCGACGAGGTCGTAGTTGCCCTCCTCGGTGTAGAACTTCAGCGCGAAGCCGCGCGGGTCGCGGACGGCGTCGGCCGAGCCGAGGTTGCCGGCCACGGTGGAGAACCGCAGGAAGGTCTCGGTCTGCTTGCCCACCTCGGAGAGGAACTTGGCCCGGGTGTAGGCGGTCACGTCGGCGGTCACCGTGAACGTGCCGTACGCGGCGGCGCCGCGGGCGTGCACCACGCGCTCCGGGATGCGCTCCCGGTTGAAGTGCGCGAGCTTCTCGAAGAGCAGCTGGTCCTGGATCAGCGCGGGACCGCCGACGCCCGCCGTCTCGGTGTTCTGGTTGTCGGCCACCGGCGCACCGGCCTCGGTGGTCAGGGTTGGCCGCAACTCGTCCTGGGCAGTCATGGGAGCACCTCCGCGTCATCCGGTCGTGTTGACCAGATCCTATCTTGGACTTTGTCTAAGTCAACACTGGAACCAGAACGAGATCTTGCTACTCTGGGTGGTATGAGCGACCTGCTGGAACGCCTGCGCGAACGAGGCTGGAGACTGACCGCACAGCGGCGCGTCGTGGCCGAGGTGCTCGACGGCGACCACGTGCACCTGACCGCGGACGAGGTGCACGCCCGCGCGGCCTCCCGGCTGCCCGAGATCAGCCGGGCGACGGTCTACAACACGCTCGGCGAACTGGTCGGCCTGGGCGAGGTGTTGGAGGTCAGCACGGACGGCCGGGCGAAGCGGTACGACCCCAACGCGCACCACTCGCACCAGCACCTGATCTGCTCGCGCTGCGGCACCATCCGGGACGTCCACCCGGCCGGCGACCCGCTCGCCGCGCTCCCCGCCGAGGAACGCTTCGGCTTCACGCTCTCCGGCGCCGAGATCACCTACCGCGGCCTCTGCCCCGACTGCCGCTGAGGAGCCACCCGCGCTACGCGGTCATCTCCGGGTGCAGCGCGTCGAGCAGCCGGGCGGCCCGCTCCGCGACCTCGGCCGGCCCGTAGTCGGTGGCCCGCCGGCACCAGTTCTCCGCCTGCACCGGCTCGCCCCGGCGCAGTGCCAGCAGCGCCAGGCGCAGCGCGGCCCGGCCGTGGCCGGCGTCGGCGGCCCGGGTGTACCAGAGCATCGCCTCGGCCTCGCTCTCCTGCCGGGCCAGCAGCAGTCCCAGGTTGAACGCCGCGCTCCGGCTGCCGCCCTCGGCGGCCCGCCGGTACCAGCTCTCGGCGATCTCCAGCGCGCCCCGCTCGGCGGCCCGCACG
Organism: Kitasatospora sp. NPDC024654; assembly: GCF_055559155.1. NCBI lineage: Bacteria > Bacillati > Actinomycetota > Actinomycetes > Kitasatosporales > Streptomycetaceae > Kitasatospora > Kitasatospora sp. NPDC024654. The sequence continues at coordinate 21,019 of NZ_JBVHLF010000006.1, read as the reverse complement.
CCCATCCGCACCTGCGCCCGCGCGTGCCCGGCGTCGGCCGCCATGGCGTACCAGTGCTCGGCCTCCTCCTCGGCGCCACCGCGCCGGTCCAGCAGCGAGGCCAGCCGGAACGCGCCCTCGGCCGACCCGCCCTCGGCCGCCTGCCGGTAGCGCTCCAGCGCGGCGGTCAGGTCGCCGCGCTGTTCCTTGGCCACCGCGAGTTGCAGTGCCGCCTCGCCGTGGCCCTCGGCGGCGGCCCGGGCGTACCACTCCTGGGCCTGCTGGTGCTCGCCGCGATTGGCGTGCAGGATGCCCAGGTTGAAGGCGCCGTCCACGCTGCCCGCCTCGGCGGCCTTGGAGAACCAGGGCTCGGCTCCCGACTCGTCGCCGCGCTGCAGCAGCACCACGGCCAGCGCGTTGCAGGCCTCCCGGTGGCCGGCGTAGGCGGCCCGGCGGTACCACTGCTCGGCCTGCGCGTCGCGGCCCGCGGCGGCGCAGAGCAGGCCGAGGTTGAACGCGCCGTTGTGGTCGCCGGCGTCCAGCGCCGCGCGGTACCAGCGCTCGGCGGCGGCGTCCTCGCCCCGGCCGGCGTGCAGCGCGCCGAGCGCGTTGGCCGCGTTGCCGTCGCCCGCCTCGGCGGCCTCCTGCCACCACTCGGCGGCGGCCGGCAGGTCCCCCGAGTCGCGCAGCAGGAAGCCCAGCGCGCAGGCCGCCCGCGGCTCGCCGTTCTGCGCCGACTGCCGGTACCAGCGGGCCGCCTCGTCGCGCGCCCCGCGCTCCTCGACCAGCACGCCGAGCCGCAGCGCGGCCCGCGGGTGGCTGCGGACCGCGGCGGTGCGGTACCAGGTCTCGGCGCTCTCCTTGTCGCCGGCCGCCTCGCGCATCCGGGCCAGCCGGTAGGCGGCCTCGCGGTGGCCGGTGTCGGCGGCGGCCTTGAACCAACGCTCGGCACGCACGTCGCGCCGGTGTTCCATCAGGTCGCCCAGCGCGTACGCCCCCAGCGTGTGCCCCTGTTCGGCGGCGAAGTGCAGCCAGTACTCGGCCGCCTCCTCCTCACCCTGGTCGCGCAGGTGCAGGCCGAGCGCGTGCGCGGCCGGGGCGCTGCCGGCCACCGCGGCCTGCCGCCACCACTGGCCGGCCTCGGCCCGGTGCCCGCGCTGGTGCAGCAGCACGCCCAGGTTGTTGGCGGCGGCCCGCAGGCCGGCGCCGGCGGCGCGGCGGAGATACGGTTCGGCCTCGTCCAGGTCGCCGCGGCGCAGCAGCAGCGCGCCGAGCTGGCTGGCCGCGTTCGGGTCGCCCTCGTCGGCGGCGGAGCGGTGCCTGGTCTCCAACGCCGCGGACTCCCGGGCCGCCAGCTCGGACTCGAAGCTCGCACCGGGCGTGCCCAGTGCCGCGGCGCTGCCGGCGGTCGCCGGATAGGGTCCGGCCAGCTGCGGTGCCGGGACGTGCACCAGGCTCTCCGGCCCGTACGAGCGGTTCTGCGCCGGCGCGCTCCCGCGCTGTGCGGGCACCGGGGCGGTGGCCTCGTCGCCGTCCCCGACCGGTTCGGCTCCGGTGTCGCCCCTGCCGATCAGCTTCATGCCGACTCCCGCTCCCCCCAGGTGCTGCGGCATCCGCCGGGGACGCGTCGGGGCGCACGCATCGTCAATCTCCGTGCACCGTCCCCCATGTGCTCCATCGTCGCATCACCCGATACCCGCGTACACCAGCCTCGCGCAATTTTGCCGGGCCGGCCGAAGCCCGCGGGGCAGCTTCGGCGCTTTGTCGACTTCCCGACACTTGCGCCTCACAAACCCCCAACTGTCAAAGGGGATGAACCGAGCGTCCGCCAATAGTACCGGAGGCGGTGCCACCGCTTCGGCTGGCACCGCCTCCGTCAGGTCACGGAAGCTCAGTTCAGACTGATGTCATCGGCGTAGTACGTACCCTGCCCATACCAGCCGTGCACCCAGACCTGCACCGAGTTCACGTTCGCGCCGGTGGTGAACGAGGTGGAGAGCTTGGTCCAACCGGGGCTGCTGGTCCAGGTCGAGGTGTCGTCGCCGGAGCCGGTGACCCCGAGGTAGACGTAGTTGCCCTGGACCCAGCCGGCAAGGGTGTAGGTGGTGTTCGGTTGGACGGCCACCGTCTGCGTGCACTGGGCGTCGTCGGAGCTACTCGCGGCGCTCGCGAGCGCGTACGAGCCGGAGTGCACCGGGCTGCTCACCACCGTGCCGAGGTTGCTGGTGCAGCTCCACGGGGAGAGGGCACCGGTCTCGAAGCCGCCGTTGACCACGCCGCTGGTGGGGGTGGACGTCGGCGTGGGGGTGGGCGTCGGCGTGGGGGTGGGCGTCGGCGTGGGGGTGGGAGTCGGCGTCGGGGTAGGAGTGGGCGTCGGGGTAGGAGTCGGCGTCGGGGTAGGAGTCGGCGTCGGGGTGGGCGTCGGCGTGGGCGAAGCCGGGCAGCTGCTGGCCGAGCCGTCGGTGTCCGCCACCGCCGCGTTGAAGAGCGTGGCCGCCGGGTCCAGGTCGTACAGCGAGAACATCATCGTCCCGCCCAGCCCGTTGCAGTGCAGGTAGTCGGCCTTCGCCTGGATCGACTGGGCGTCCTCACCGGACCAGAAGTTGGTCCCGTCGTAGAAGTACGCGGCCTGCGCGACCGGGTCCCAGAAGGTGTCCGCCGAGTTGTCCACCACCCCCGACAGCTCCTTGTACATCCGGATGCCGGCCACGTTCCCGGAGTCGGCCGAGCCCGTCGCCGGTCCGGTCGCGGTCTGGAAGAGCCCGTTGGCGCTGCCGGCCGGCACCCCCGTCCAGCCCCGGTAGTAGAACGGGATCCCGATGTTGAGCTTGTTCGCCGGGAAGCCGCCGGGGATGCCGTACTGCGGATCGCCGACCGTGTAGGCCTTGATCGCCTCGTCGATCGAGTACCTGCTCGTCCCGGGGGTGATCGGGCTGGACGGGTCGGCCGGGTTGTCGTAGATCGGCGACTGGTGGTTGGTCGGCCCGGTGGGCTCCCAACCGCCGTGCATGTCGTAGGTCATCGGGTCGCCGAAGGTCAGGTACTGGGCGATCTGGTCGGTCTGGATGTTGGAGATCTTGTCCTGGCCGGAGGGCAGCGCCGCCGAGAGCGCGTAGGTCTTGCCGTCGGCCGCGCCCTGCGCGTCCAACTCCGAACGGAACTCGGCCAGCAGCGTGGTGAAGTCCTGCTTGTCGGCGGCCGAGGCGTGGTTGCCGACGTGCCCGCCACCGCCCGGGTACTCCCAGTCGATGTCGAACCCGTCGAAGATGCCGGCGCCGGTACCGGGACCGCCGTATCCGTTCTGCGAGGGCAGGTTGCCCTTGATGAACATGTCGATGCAGGAGCTGACCAGCTTCTTGCGCGAGGCGTCGGTGGCCGCCGCGTCCGAGAAGTACTTGGAGTAGGTCCAACCGCCGACCGAGAGCAGGATCTTGAGGTTGGGGTACTTCGCCTTCAGCTCCTTGAGCTGGTTGAAGTTGCCGGCGATCGGCTGGTTCCAGGTGTCGGCGGTGCCGTTCACGCTGATGTCCGAGCCGAAGCTCTTGCCGTAGTCGGCGAACGAGTCACCGGCCCCGTCGCCCGCGTTGGGGTCGCTCTCGTCCTGCGAGGCGGCCTGGTCGGCCTCGAAGCAGGTCAGGTTGGTCGGGTCGATGTTCTCGAAGTCGTAGATCAGGTAGTCGAGTTTGCCGGCCATGCCCTCCTGGTCCACGTTCTTCAGGTAGAAGGCGTTCTGGTAGACCGACCACTGGTCGTAGTACGCGACCTTGAGGCCGCCCGAGGTGGCGGGCGCACCGGTGGTGTCCGCCGGAACGGCCGGTGGGGCGGCCGCCGGGTGGTTCTGGGTGGCCTGGGCGTGGGCCGCGTCCAGCACCGACAGGACGGCGGCCAGCAGCGTGGCGGCGGCCGAACTCACCGCCCATGCCGATCGGGTGGTTCTGCGCATGCGGTTCTCTCCTGTGATGTGGGGGCGAGGAGACGGGGAGTACGGCCGGTCAGCTCATGCCGTGCAGGTGGCCGCCGACCGTGGTCGCGATGGAATTTCCGTTGCCGGCATCCCAGTTGGTGGACCAGGTCATGGCGCCGCCGATGCCGGGCCAGCTGGTGGGGGGCTTGAAGGAGCCGCAGTTGGTGCCGCTGGCCAGGCAGTCCAGCGCGTTGTCGACGGTCTGCGGGTCGACGTATCCGCTGCCGGCCGCGCTGGTCGAGGCCGGCACACCGAGGCCGACCTGACTCGGCGCGAGACCACCCTGGAGCTGGATGCAGGCCAGCGCGGTGAGGAAGTCCTCACTGCCCTCGGAGTAGACGTTGCCGTCGCAGCCGTTCATCGAACCCGAGTTGTAGTACTGGGTGTTGACCATCGTGAGGATGTCCTTGGTGGCCAGCGCCAGTTGGAAGTAGGCGGTGCCGGTGGACTGCATGTCGATGGTCTGCGGCGCCATGGTGAGCACGAAGCCGGGTCCGGCCTGCTGCGCCAACTGGTGCAGCGCGCTGGACATGTAGGTCGCGTTGACACCGTTCTCCAGGTCGATGTCCACCCCGTCGAAGCCGTACTGCTGCATCAACGCGTAGGCGCTGGAGGCGAAGCTGGCGGCCGAGGTGGCGTCGCCGACCGAGATGGTGCCGTTCTGGCCGCCGACCGAGAGCACCACCTTGACGCCGGCCGCCTGCTTGGCCTTGATGTCGGCCTTGAACTGGGCGTCGGTGTAGCCGCCGAGCTTGCTCGCCAGGGTGGGGTCCAGGCCGAAGGTGATGCCGCCGGGGTTGTTCGGGTCGGCGTTGGCGAAGGCCACCGCGATGATGTCGTAGGCCGGGTTGACGTCACTGAGTCGCTGGTCGGTGGCGCCGTTGTCGAAGTCCTGCCAGTAGCCGGTCAGCAGGTGCTTGTTCCCGCCGCTCGGGCCCGTGGGGGTGGGGGTGGGCGTCGGCGTGGGGGTGGGCGTCGGCGTCGGTGTGGGCGTCGGCGTGGACGGCGGCGTCGGGGTGCCGCCGCCCGGGCCGCTCAGCACCAGGTCGTCCGCGCTGTACGCGCCGGTGCCGTACCAGCCGTGCAGGTAGATGGTCACCGATGTGGTGGACGGGCCGGTGGTGAAGCTCGTACTCAGCTGGTTCCAGGCCGAGTTGCTGCTCCAGTCGGAGGTGTCCGTCCCGCCGGTGCCGCTGTCGCCCAGGTACACGTAACTGCCCTGGACCCAACCGCTCAGCGAGTAGGACGAGTTGGGAAGCACCGCGACCTGCTGGACGCACTGCGCGTCGTCGCCGCCCGTCGGGGTGGCCAGCAGCGCGTACGTCCCGGAGTGCACCGGGCTGGTGACCACGGCTCCGGAGCCGTTGGAACACTGCCAGCCCTGCAGGGTTCCGGTCTCGAAACCCGGGTTCTGCAGCAGGTTGGCGCTGTCGGCGGGCGTGGCCGCGGTGCTGGCACTGGCACCCCCGGCGAGCAGCACCGCACCGCTCACCGCGAGCGCGAACGCCACCGTACCGGCCAGCGCCGCTCGTGCGCCGAGGCCGGCTCTACCGCCCGGCCCGTCGGCCGGTCTGCTCTGGTTCTGTCGGGTCGCACGGTGCACGAGGCGGCTCCTCGGTTCGGTGGGGCGGCGCGGCACGGCGAGCCGCGGCACGGAGGCGGGCACAGGGGCGGTGGGGCCGACGGCAGGAGGAGGGCGCTCCTCGACACGGACGAGCAGCACGTCCCGGGCCCCGGCAAACACAGAGTGGACTAGACCAAATAGCGGGTCAAGGGCTCGCGTTCCGACCGCCCGCCGGCCACTCCCCGGACACCGGCCGCTCACCCGCCCAGGCTCGGATCGCCCCGAAGAGCCGCAGGTCAGCCCGGTCGACCGGGGGACGGCGGACGCGTCCACGACATCCGGATTCCATTCGCCGTCCATTCGCCGGACCGCCCGTAGCAGGCCGTCAGCGAGTGCGCGTGGTATTCGCCGTCGCCCTCCGGCCGCAGCAGGCCGTGCTCGGCCAGCAGGTCGAGCAGTTCCTCCGCCCGCGGCACGTCCACCCCCAACTCCCCAGCCACGGCGGGCCCGAGGAAGCGGGTGCCACCGGACCGGCAGAGTCGCCGGAACGCCACGGCGGCGGCCGGACCGCCCGGGCCGCGGCGCAGCCGTCGCTCGGCCGAGACCAGTGCCGCCACCACTCCCCCACCACCCGGACCGAGTTCGGCCAGCCACCGGGTCTCCTCGGTCAGCCGCTCGGCCAGCCCGGCCAGCCCCCGCCCGGGACGCGCGGCGACCCGGGCCGCGGCGGCCCGCAGCGCCAGCGGCCACCCCGCGCAGACCGCCAGCACGGCCTCGGCCGCCGACCCGTCCGCCTCACCCGCCCCGGCACCGACCGCCGCGGCCCGACGCAGCAAGCGGCCCGCCTCGGCCGGCCCGAGCCCGCCGAGCGGTACCACCCGCGCCCCGGCCGGCCCGAGCGCCCGCCCGCGCCCGGTCACCAGCACCGCGCAGCTCGGTGCCCCCGGCAGGACCGCCGTCACCTGCGCCGCGTCCGCCGCGTCGTCCAGCACCAGCAGCAGCCGCCGCCCCCAGGTGACCGACCGGAACAGCGCCGCGCGCTGCTCCAACTCCACTGGCAGCGCGCCGGGTTCGACACCGAGGTCGGTGAGCAGCCGGCCCAGCAGGCGACCGGGCGACCGGGGCCGGTCGGCCGCGTCGTGCAGCGCCGCCCAGAGCTGCCCGTCCGGGAACCGCTCGCGCAGCAGGTGCGCGGTGTGCACCGCGAGTGCCGTCTTGCCGATCCCGGGCGGACCGGTCAGCACCGCCACCGACACGGTGGCCGGTCGGCGGTCCGGAGCGAGGATCCGCCGCAACGCCCGGACCTCCGCCACCCGTCCGGTGAAGTCCGCTGGCTCGCCCGGGAGTTGGGCCGGACGCCAGAACGGTCGGGCCGGCCCGGCGAGCATCGCGGCGGGCCGGCCCGGCTCCAACTCCGGGTCGGCCCGCAGGATCCGCTGGTGCAGCTCGTCCAACTCCCGCCCAGGCTCCAGCCCGAGCTCGGCGACCAGCTGGTGTCTGGTCTCCGCGAAGACCGCCAGCGCCTCGCCCTGCCGGCCGGCCCGGTAGAGCGCCAACATCAGCAGCCCGCGCAGCCGTTCACGAAGCGGATGCGCGGCGGCCAGCAGACCCAGTTCGGCCACCACCTCGCGGTGGCGCCCCAGCAGCAGCGCCAACTCGAACCGCTCCTCCTGCGCGGCCAGCCGCAGTTCGACCAACCGGCCACGATGCAGCGCGGCGCACGGACCGGGCAGGCCGTCCAGCGGCACCCCGCGCCAACTCGCCAGCCCGCCTTCCAGGGTGGCCTCGCAGCCGGCCAGGTCCCCGGCCGCTCGCTGCTCGCGGGCCCGCGCCCGGGCCGCCTCGAAGAGCCGCAGGTCCAGGCAGCCCGGCTCGACCAGCAGCCGGTAGCCGGCCCCCTCGGTGGCGAGCACCCCGCCGAGCGACCGCCGGGTCCGACCGGGATCCACCACCCGCCGCAGCCGGGAGACGTAAGTCGCCACCAGCCCGGGCGAGTTACCGGTGGCCCGGGCACCCCAGACGGCCTGCACCAACTGCTCACGGGAGACCGGCTCGTTGGCGTTGAGCAGCAGCACCGCGAGCACCGCCCGCTGCATCGCGGGCCCCAACGCGCTTTCCACGCCGGCCCGGTGGACCCGCAACGGTCCGAGCAGTTCGTACTGGAGCGGCCCGCCGTCCACCTCCGGCCCGGGCATCGGCCCCCGCTCCTCTCCACCTCGGGCGGCCGCCCGCCGGGTGGACCCACGGTGGACCAGCCGCCGGGCCGCGTCAACACACCGGGAGATGAGAAATCGCCGGGACGGTGCGACCCCGACGAAGACCGAGGACAGCGAAGGCCGAAAACGCCGAAGGCCCGGAGGAATTCCTCCGGGCCTTCGGCGAGAGTAGCGGGGACAGGATTTGAACCTGCGACCTCTGGGTTATGAGCCCAGCGAGCTACCGAGCTGCTCCACCCCGCGTCGTTGTGTCTCAACAATAGCACGATCACGGACCACCCCACGCACCCCGCCGGTCACGGGGTGCGCGGGAGCCCGGCTCGGCGTCACGACTCAGGGCCGCTGCTCGGCCGCCGCCGCGGCGTTCAGCGCGTTCTGCAGCGCCTGCTGCGCCGTGCCGTACGCCGCCCAGTCGCCGTTCTTCAGCGCGGTCTGTCCGTTCGTGAAGGCCTGCTGGGCATCCGCCAACGCCTTCCGCAGCGCGGCGTCGCCCCCCGGCGACTGCGACGCCCCACCACCCGACGCCCCACCACCCGATGCCGAGCCGCCGGACGACGCCGTCCCGGTGGCCCCGCCGGCCCCGCCCAGCACCTTGGCCAGCGCCGCTTGAAGGGTGTCCTCGAAGGCCACGTTGTCGTTGCCGTACACCGCGAGCACCTTCTGCAGCACGGGGTAGTTGGCGCCGCGCCCCTTCACGTACACCGGCTCCACGTTGAGGAACCCGCCGCCCACCGGCAGGGTGAGCAGATTGCCGTACTCCAGGTCGGAGTCACTGCCGTTCTTCAACAGGGTGAGCTGGTTGGCCACGTCCGGATTGGAGTTGAACTGCGACTGCACCAGCTTGGGCCCCAGCGTCTTGCTGTCGCTCGGCACCCTCAGGATCCGGATCTTCCCGTAGTCCGGCCCGGGATCGGAGTCCACCGACATGAAGGCCGCCAGGTTGTCCCGCCCGCTCGGTACGAAGGTGCTGGTCAGTGAGAAGGTCGCGGCGGACTGGTCGGGCATCCGCAGGGTCAGGTAGTAGGGCGGCTGAGCCTGGCCGGTGTCGTTGGTCGGGTCGACCGGCACCTGCCAGATGTCCGTCCCGTTGAAGAAGGAGTTCGGGTCGGTCATGTGGTACATCCCGAGCAGGTCGCGCTGCACCTTGAACAGGTCCTGCGGGTAGCGCAGGTGTGGCAGCAGCGCGGCCGGGATGGCGCTGCGCGGCTGGACCGTGCCGGGGAACGCCTTCATCCAGGTCTTCAGCACCGGGTCGGTGTCGTCCCACTGGTAGAGCGTCACCTGCCCGGTGTACGCGTCCACCGTGGCCTTCACCGAGTTGCGGATGTAGTTGACCTGGTTGGCGGGTGTCAGCACCCCGCCGCGCTGGTCGCTCAGCGAGTCCTTGGTGGCGTCGCCCAGCGTGGTCCGGGTGGAGAACGGATAACCGTCCGAGGTGGTGTAGCCGTCCAGCACCCAGGTCAGGTGACCGTTCTGCACCACCGGGTACGGGTCGCCGTCGATCGCCAGCCAGGGCGCGACCTTCTCCACCCGCTGCTGCGGCGTGCGGTTGTCGAGCAGCCTGGCGCCCTTGGTGATCGCCCCCGAGTAGAGGATCTGCGGCTCGTGGTACTTCACCGCGTAGGCGGCCCGGGTGATCGGGTCGTTCAGCGAGACCCCGCTGCCGCCCTGGTACTGGTAGGTCTGGTCGCCGCTGTCCGCGGTGTAGTCGATCTCCCGGTTGCTGCCGCCGACGATGGCGTAGGTGTCGGTCTTCTCGCCGTAGTAGATCCGCTGCTGGTAGTCGCCCAGCGAGCCGGTGGTGGGCAGTCCGGACTCCGTGAAGACCGGCTGGCCCTTGTCGTTGACCTGGTTGCCCTTGGCCGCCACCACGCCGTAGCCGTGGGTGTACTTGAAGTGGTCGTTGATCCAGTTGCGCTGCTGGACACCGTTCAGGTCCAGCTCGCGCAGGCCGATCACGGTGTCCTGGGTGCCGCCGGCCGACGGGTAGCGGTCCACGTCCAGGGTGGACGGGAACCCGTAGTAGGAGCGCTGCTGCTCGATCTGCTGGAAGGTCGGCGAGACCACGTTCGGGTCGAGCAACCGGATGTCCGCGATGGTCTGGGCGTCCGGCGCGACCGCCCCGGCGTTGGTCGAGCCGGCCGGGGTGTACTGCTGGGTCTGGCTGTCCGCGATCCCGTAGGCCTGCCGGGTCGCGTCGATGTTCTGCTTGAGGTAGGGCGTCTCCTTGGCCTGCTCGTTCGGCTTGACCTGGAACTGCTGCACGATCGCCGGGTAGAGCCCGCCGATCAGCACCGCCGAGAGCGCCATCAGCCCGAAGCCGATCAGCGCCGGTGCCCAGGTCCGCCGGACCGGGGTGAGGAAGAACAGCACCGCGCAGATCAGCGCCACGAAGAACAGGATGGTCTTGGCCGGCAGCACCGCGTTGGCGTCCACGTAGCGCAGGCCCGTCCAGCCGGCCACGCCCTTGTAGGCGCCGGTCTTCACCGCCAGCCCGTACCGGTCCAGCCAGTACGCGGCCGCCTTGAGCAGCACGAAGACCCCCAGCAGCACCGCGAGGTGGCCCTGCGCCCCGACGCCGACCCGTCGCCCGGGGCCCTGCAGCCGCAGGCCGCCGTAGAGGTAGTGCACCGCCAGCGCGGCGGCCAGCGAGACCACCACCGCGCTGAACGCGAAGCCCAGCAGGAACTCGTACCACGGCAGGTCGAAGGCGTAGAACGCGACGTCCAGGTGGAACTGGCCGTCCTTGGTCCCGAACGGCGTCGCGTTCGTCCACAGCAGCCAGAGCCGCCACTTGCCGGACGCGGCCGCCCCGGCGATCAGGCCGATCACCAGCGAGACGCCGAGCAGCGCCAACCGCCGGTACGGCGCGAGGCCGCTCCGGTAGCGGTCCAGGCTCTGCTGCTCGACCGACATCGCCGACAGCGGCGGGCGCAGCCGGTACGCCAGCCAGATGTTCGCCCCGGTGACCACTGCCATCACCAGCCCGAAGGCGGCGAACAGCCCGAGCTGCGTGCACAGCCGGGTGGTGAAGACCGAGGCGTAGTGGACCGAACGGAACCAGAGCCAGTCCGTCCAGAACCCGGCGAACAGCACGAACGCCAGGAACAGCAGGAGCAGCAGACCGACGGTGAGCACCAGCGCCCGGATGCGCCGAGAGGGCGGGCCGACTCTTGGACGGAACCCCGACCCGCCACGGTCGGGCATCTGGAACACCAAGGGGGCACCTCTGCTGTGGTCGGACGGCCAGGGACGATGGAGCCGGGTGGGTGACACCGGGTTTGCCGGGCGGCCCACCCAGAGCAACTTAATCGGCCGTCGGCCGAGTTCCCAGGCGCCCGGTGCGTTCCCCGGGCGGCCACCCCGGCCACCGGGCGTCGGCGCGGCCCGGGGCGTGTGAGGATTGAGCCATGTCCGATGCCCGTAACACCCCCGCCGACGCCGGCCTCCCGCCGGCCGCGACCCCGCTGACCCGCGCCGCCCTGGAGATCGACGAGTACGTCGCGGGGCTCGGCTGGGACCTGCCCGCCCGGCTGTTCGCCCTGGTGGACAGCGCCCAGCTGCGCCGGACCGACCCGGCCCTCGCCAAGCAGCTCGGGCTCGACGCCGCGCAGGACGGCTCGCTGACCCCGGTCGAGCAGGACGAGCTGCCCGCCGGCATGGCGCTGGACGAGTTCCTCGGCACCATCGCCTGGCCGGACATGGTGGCCGGCTGCGCCCTGGTGGTCGAGCGGCTGATGCTGCCGCCGGGCGCCGAGAAGACCCGCCCGGCCAACGCCACCGAGGCGCAGATCGCCGAGTGGGTGGCCAACCACCCGGACCGCCAGGAGGTCCGGATCACCGCGGCCGTGCTGCGCGACGGCAAGCGCGAGACGGCGCTGCGACTGCGCGAGAAGGACCTCGCCCGTGAGGTGCTGACCGGTCCCGACCTGGTTCCCGGCCTGACCAAGGCGCTGCTGGCGACCTTCGCCTAGGACCTCGGGACGCTCCGCCCGCTGACCCGCCCCGGTCGAGGAGCCGCGCGGGTCAGGGCGCGGAGCGGGGTCGCGGGGCGGAGCGGGTCAGGAGGCGGAGCAGGACGGCAGCGCGGAGTCCTGCCCGGCCCGGATCTGCGCCAGCGCCTTGAGCGCGCCGTCCAGCGTCTGCACCTTGATCAGCCGCAGCCCGCTCGGGGTGTCCTTGCTCGCCTCCGCGCAGTTGTCGGCGGGGGTGAAGAAGTACTGCGCACCGGCGTCCCGGGCGGCGATCTCCTTCATCGAGATCCCGCCGATCGCGCCGACGTTCCCGTTGTCGTCGATCGTCCCGGTGCCGGCCACGAACGTGCCGCCGGTCAGGTCGGTCGGGGTCAGCTTGTCGATCACGCCGAGCGAGAACATCAGCCCGGCGCTGGGGCCGCCGACGTCCTGCAGCCCGATGTCGATGTTGAACGGGTACGTGTGCGTGGTGCCGGGGACGATCCCGACCATGGCCCGGTTGGGGTCGTCCGGCGCCTTGGTGGTGGTGATGGTGACCTGCTGCTCGTCCGCCGGGTTCGGGGTGGCGCTGGCCTTGTCGTGCGGGACGACCGTGAAGACCACGTTCTCGCCCGGCTTGTGCTTGGTGACCAGCGGCGCCACCTTGGCCGGGTCGGTGACCGGGGTGCCGTCCACCGCGACGATCTGGTCGCCCGCGTGCAGCTTGCCCTCGGACGGGCTGCCGGCCACCACCGAGGAGACGATCAGCTCGGTGCCCACGGGGTAGCCGAGCTCGGTGAGCGCCGCGGTCTTGGCGCTGTCCTGGGAGGAGGCGAACTCCTCGGCGTTCTCCTGCTCGGCCTGCTGCTCGGTCTGGTTCGGCGGGTAGATGCTGCTGTGCGGCACCACCAGCACGTCGCTGCGCAGCCAGCCGACCACCACCGAGACCAGGCTCGGCTGGTAGTTCGCGCCGGTGACCTGGACGGTCGTCATGTTGAGGTGCCCGCTGACCGGATAGGTCTGGTGCCCGCTGATGCTGATCACCGGGGTGCCGGCCTTGTCCTGCGCGCCGAGCGTGTTGTAGGTCGGCCCGGGGCTCAGCTCGGTGTACGGCACCTTCATCAGCACGGAGGCGCAGAGCAGCGCTATGAGCAGCAGGGTGGCGGCGAGCATCGTCGCAGAGCGGCGTGGCATGCCACGACAGTACGGGACCAGTGCCACTCGGCGCCCCCCGGGTCCGCGAGCGCCCCTACTCGACCGGGTCCTCGGGCCGGCGGGCGACGGTGGTACTGCGCTCCATCGCTGCCAGGAAGCGCTGGTGCTCGGCGAGCGAGGCGCCGTCGCCGGTGGCCCGCGGCGGGCGGGCGGCCCAGGCCGCCCAGAGAGCGGCCAGCAGCGCCGCGACGACGGGGATCCCCAACCAGGCGAGCGCTGCCATGTCCCATCTCCCAGTTCATCGTGCCTATCAGCACATTAACCGCCCGGACGGAGAACGGCCTCGGCGCCAACCGGGTTACGACGCCCCGCGTGTCACCACCCCAAGGGCGCATTGGTCGGACCGGAAGGCCGCCATCCGGAGGACGGCGGGAGCGCTCAGCAGGAACCGGCGCCGACCCACTCCTCCTCGCCGTCGGTGAAGACCTGGTGCTTCCAGATCGGCACCTCGTGCTTGATGTCGTCGATCAGCCTGCGGGCGGCGGCGAAGGCCTCGCCACGGTGCGGGCAGGAGACCGCGACGATCACCGCCGCGTCGGCGATCTCCAGCCGGCCGACCCGGTGCACCGCGGCCAGCGCCCGGACCGGGAAGTCGGCCACCACCTTCTCCGCGATCCGGCGCATCTCGGCCTCGGCGCTCGGGTGGCAGCTGTACTCCAGGGCGGCCACCGACTTCCCGCCGTCGTGGTCACGGACCGTGCCGACGAAGACGGTGGTGCCACCGGCGGCGTCGTCGCCGACCGCGGCGTGGACCTCGTCGAGGGAGAGCGGGGCCTCCCGGATCGCGAGCAGCCGGATGGGATCGTCGTGGTTCTCGGACATGCCTCCATGATTGCCGATGCCGGCCGGGGCCCGGCAAGAGCCCGCTCGTCCCACGATTCCCGGCCCACGACGGCCCGGACTTGGCGGGTTGTCCAAGTCCGGGACACCCCCGGTGGAATCCGGACGCTAGATCCGGCGGCGCTTGCGGGCCCGACGGACCAGCGCCGCCGTGCCCACCAGGGCCACCGTCGCCCCCGCCGCGCCCAGGCTGGTCGCGGCCTCCTTGCCGCCGAGCCGCCGACCGGCCACCGCGTGCTTGCCCGAGACCTGCTCCAGCAGTTCGGCCAGCACCTCCTCGTTGGTGTACCGCGGCCGCCAGCCCGCCTCGTGCAGCCGGCTGCCGGAGACCACCCAGGGGTACATGGTGTACGCCAGGTCCCCCGCGGGCGCCGGGGTCAGGCCCAGCCGGTGCAACCGGGCCGCGGTGCCCAGGGCCAGCGAGGCCGGCAGCTCCATCCGCCGGATCCCGGAGAGCTCCTCGACGTCCTCCTGCTCCAGCCAGCCGTCGCAGCCGACCGTCATCTCGCCCTCGACCAGGCCCAGCGCGGCGTACTCCAGCGCCGAGGCCAGGTCGTCCAGGTGGCAGAACTGCCAGCACGGCCGGGAGCCGGCCACCACCAGCAGCCGGGGCGCCTCGAAGTGCCGGGTCAGCACGGTGTCCACGCCCGGCCCGACCACCACGGCCGGCCGCAGCACGGTGACCTGCAGCCCCGGGTGCGCGCGCGGCGCCCGGTGGGCCAGCCGCTCGATCTCCAGCAGGTCGCCGACCAGGCTGGCCTCCTCGGTGGCCCGCAGCTCGGAGTCCTCGGCGAGCGGCACCTCGTTGTCCGCCAGCGCGCCGTAGACCATCGCCGAGGTGCAGAGCACCACCCGGTGCACCCCGGCCGCGGCGGCCGCGGTCAGCACGGTCTGCGCACCACGCACGTTGTAGGCGCTGCGGGCCCGCGGGTCGGACGCCATGCCGAGGTCCATCGCCAGGTGCACCACCACGTCGACCCCGCGCAGCCGCTCGGCCACCACCGGGTCGCGGACGTCCAGCACCCGCCACTGCACTCCGGCGGCCTCACCGCGGCGGTCGTCGATCGCCAGCACCCGGCGGACCCCGGGTGAGTCGACCAGGCGCGCGGCCAGGCGCTCGCCGAGCACCCCGGCGGCGCCGGTGACGGCGACGGTGAGCGGCGGACCGCCGTAGGCTGGGGACGGTGAACCCGGGGTGGCCTGGTCCTCCTCGCCTCCGGTCAGCCCAGAGCGAACGTCCGAGGGCGGGGAACTCACCGGCCATCCTCCACGGTTAGCTTATGTGCGTACGTACGAGTGTCACGTACCGTCCATCCTGCCCGAGGAGAGGGCTCGGCGGTGCACCCGGCGCGGGTGAGCCCGCCCCGAGCCGTCGCCGAGGCCGTTCCCCCACTGCTTTTCCCGCCACTCCAACCGCGTGACGGCCGACCAGATCGAGGACCCCCGTGAGCGACCTCCCCTTCGGATTCGGTGTCCCGCCCGAGGAGCCCGAGGACGGCAAGGACGGCAAGAAGGACGACCAGGGCAAGTCCGACAGCGGGCCCTCGCAGCCGCAGCCCTTCGGCTTCGGCGGCAACCCGCTCGGCGCGCTCTTCGGCATGGGCGGCGCCGGTGGCCCGGGCGGCGACAACCCCTTCGCCGCGATGATGGGCGGCTTCAACCCGAACGACCTGGGCGCCGCGTTCCAGCAGCTCGGCCAGATGCTCTCGTTCGAGGGCGGCCCGGTGAACTGGCAGCTGGCCAAGGACATCGCCCGGCAGACCGTGGTGGCCGAGCCGGCCGAGGGCAAGGCGAAGGACCGCTCGGTGGGCGCCGCCGAGCGCTCCGCGGTCGCCGAGGCGGTCCGGCTGGCCGACCTCTGGCTCGACTCGGCCACCGAGTTCCCGTCCGGCGGCGGCACGGCGGTGGCGTGGAGCCGTGCCGAGTGGATCGAGGCCACCCTGCCGGTCTGGCAGGAGCTGGTGGACCCGGTCGCCGAGCGGGTCGGCAACGCCATGGGCGGCGTGCTGCCCGAGGAGATGCAGGCCATGGCCGGCCCGCTGATGGGCGTGATGCGCTCGATGGGCGGCGCCATGTTCGGCACCCAGATCGGCCAGGCGCTGGGCGCGCTGGCCGCCGAGGTGCTCGGCTCGACCGACGTCGGCCTGCCGCTCGCGCCGGCCGGCAAGGCCGCGCTGCTGCCGCAGAACATCGCCGAGTTCGGCGAGGGCCTGAGCGTGCCGGCCGAGGAGGTGCGGCTCTACCTGGCCCTGCGCGAGGCCGCCCACCAGCGGCTCTTCGCCCACGTGCCGTGGCTGCGGGCGCACCTGTTCGGCGCGGTCGAGGCGTACGCCCGGGGCATCAAGGTCGACACCTCCCGGATGGAGGAGTTGATGGGCCGGCTCGACCCGGAGAACCCCGAGGCGCTCCAGGAGGCGCTGTCGAACGGGCTGCTGCAGCCCGAGGACACCCCCGCGCAGAAGGCCGCGCTGGCCCGACTGGAGACGGCGCTCGCGCTGGTCGAGGGCTGGGTGGACGCGGTGGTGCACGCCGCCGCCGAGCCCCACCTGCCGCAGGCCGGTGCCCTGCGCGAGACACTGCGCCGCCGCCGAGCCTCCGGCGGACCGGCCGAGCAGACCTTCGCCACCCTGGTCGGCCTGGAGCTGCGACCGCGCCGGCTGCGGGACGCCTCCCGGCTGTGGGCCTCGCTGGCCGACGCGCGCGGGCTGGAGGGCCGGGACGCACTCTGGGAGCACCCCGACATGTTGCCCACCGCCACCGACCTGGACGACCCGGACGGCTTCGTGCACCCGGCGGGCGAGGAGCCGGCCGAGGGCGCGATCGACTTCGACGCCTTCGACAAGCTGCTGGGCGAGGCCGCCGCGGGCCGCCCGGAGGACTCGGCCGGCTCCGGCGACTCGGCCGGCTCGGACGACGAGGGCAAGGACGGCGGCCCGGCCGCATGAGCCGGGAGACCACCACCGTCACCGATCCGATGCACGCCGATCCGATGCACGCCGATCCGATGCACGCCGACGCGGTGCGGGCGCTGAGCGCCTGGGCACCCGGCGACCCGGCGCAGGACGAGCTGCGGCTGGCCTACCTGGCGCACCTCGCGGAACGCCCGGACGGGCTCTGGCGCGACTGCCTGCCCGCACACGTCACCGCGTCCGCGCTGGTCGTCGACCCGGCGGCCGGGCGGGTGCTGCTCACCCTGCACCCCAAGGTCGGGCTCTGGCTGCAGACCGGCGGCCACTGCGAGCCGGGCGACGGCACGCTCGCCGGCGGCGCGCTGCGCGAGGCGACCGAGGAGTCCGGGATCGCCGGCCTGACGCTGCTCGCCGGGCCGAACGGCCCGCTGCCGGTCAAGCTCGACCGGCACGAGGTGCACTGCGCCGGCAAGGACCGCCCGGCCAACACCCACCTCGACGTGCAGTACGTCGTGCTGGCTGCGCCCGGCGCCCGCGAGGTGATCAGCGAGGAGTCGCTGGAGCTGCGCTGGTTCGACTACGACGCCCTGCCGGAGCTCACCGACGACTCGGTGCGGGTGCTGGTCGCCCGGGCCCGTGAGCTGACCGCCTGACCGTCCGATGCCTGGCCGTCCGAACGTCGGGCGGCCGGACGGCCGGCGCGTCACTCGCAGCCGGTGGGCTCCTCGGCCCCTCCCGCGGCCCGGGCCCCCGGGATGTGCGGCAGCCGGGCGGCCGCCGCCACGCCCTCCAGGTAGCCGCGGGCCCGCTCGGTGCGCGGGTAGGCCTCCAGCAGCTCCCAGAACCGTGGGCCGTGGTCGGGCACCAGCAGGTGGGCCAGCTCGTGCAGCAGCACGTAGTCCAGCACGTACTCCGGCATGCCCTGCAGCCGGTGCGAGAGCCGGATGGTGCGCTCGCTCGGAGTGCAGGAGCCCCAGCGGGAGTTCTGGTTGGTGACCCAGCGGACCTGCTCCGGGCGGGCCCGGCCGGCCAGGTAGGCGGCGGAGAGGCGCTGTGCGCGCTGCGCGAGGTCGTCGTCGCCGAGGCTGCGGCGGCTCTCCTGGGCGGCCAGTCGGTCGAGCATCTGGGCGACCCAGCGCTGCTCCTCGGAGGGCGACATCCGGGCCGGGATCAGCACGATGGTCCGATCGCCCTCGCGGTAGGCCGAGACGGTGCGGCTGCGGCGGGCGCTGCGCCGGACCTCCACCGGACCGTGGCCCTGGCCGCGCGCCTGGCCGGACGTCGCGACTCCCGACCCGGCCGCTGGGCGGGCCCGCCGAGGCGACGCCGAGGGCTGGGAGTCCCGTTCGGCTGCCATGGCACACGACGGTACCGGCTGGCTGTGACGGATCGCCGGTGCCCTGGCCGAATTGTTGTCAACATCGGTCGCAAAGTGACCGACTGATCCGGCCGATCGTCGGATGTTACTCCCAGGGCTGTGGATAACCAGGGCCCCGGTTCCCGCAGTTCGGGCATGCTGATCTCACCCACCGTCCACATGCGCTGCCACAGGGTAGCGAGAAACAAGGGGGGCTCAGATGCGCCCGATGCTCAAGACGGCCCTGTCCCGGACCTGGCGGGATCCGGAGGTCCTGCAGTTCGGCACCGCGCCCGAGCGGGCCCAGCTGGCCAGCCCGGCCGACGCCCGGTTCTGCGCCTTCCTCGATCTGCTGGACGGCCGGCGGGACGCGGCCGCGGTGGTGGCCGCCGGCGCCGGGCTCGGCCTCGACCCGGAGTATGTCGAGCAGACGCTGCGCTCGCTCACCGAGGCCGGCCTGGTGGACGACTCCGCGGTCGCCGAGGCCGAGTTGGCCGGGCTGACCCGCACCAGGCGGGAGTTGCTCGACCCCGACCTGGCCTCGCTCTCGCTGCTCTACCCGGCGCCCGGCGAGGGGGCCAGGGTGCTGCGCCGGCGGAGCGCGGTCCAGGTCGAGGTGCGCGGCGCCGGCCGGGTCGGGGCGGCGCTGGCCGGCCTGCTGGCGGCCGCCGGGGTCGGCGCGGTCGTGGTGGTCGACCGGGGCCGGGTCGAGGCCGGGGACTGCGCGCCGGGCGGGATCCCGTTCCAGGACATCGGGCGACTGCGCGGCACGGCGGCCCGGGAGGCGGTGGGGCGGGCCGCCGGGGTGGCGGCACCCGCCCGGGAGGCGGTCCGGGCCGGGCCACCCGATCTGGTGGTGCTGGCCCCGCGGGACGGCAGCGGTGCCTTCGCGGGGGACGCCCCGCAGGCCCGCGAGCTGATCCGGGCCGGCGTCCCACACCTGTACGTCGGCGTGGTCGAGCACCTGGGCGTGGTCGGTCCGCTGGTGCTGCCCGGCGCCTCGGCCTGCGGCGGCTGCGTGGCGTTGGCCCGGACCGACCGGGACTCCGCCTGGCCCCGGCTGCTCGCCCAGCTGGCGGCCGAGGGGCCCGGCCGTCCCCGGGCGCCGGCCTGCGACGGCGCGGTCGCGGCGAGCGTGGCCGGCCTCGCCGCGCTGCACCTGCTGCTGCACCTGGACGGCGAGCGGCCGCCGAGCGTGGACGGCTGGTGCGAGATCTCCGCGGCCGACGGGATGGTCCGCCGGCTGCGGCTGCCACCGCACACCGACTGCGGCTGCTTCTGGCGTGAAGGCCGCTGGTAGCCGCTCGGGGGCTGCCAGGGGGCTGCCCGGAGCGCTCCGCACCGGCCGGGTCCGCCAGCCCCCGGGCCACGGCCGGGCCTTGGGAGTGAGCGGGCACAATGGCCTAGTGACCGCCGTCCTCCAGCGCCGCAGCCGCGGCGGCTGCCGGCACACGTTCGATTGGGAGGCCCGAGTGAGCGATCTTCCGCGCAAGGCTGTGACCCGTACCGCAAGACTCGCCGCCCTGCCCCTCGGGATCGCGGGGCGTGCCACGCTCGGGCTCGGCAAGCGGATCGGCGGGCGCTCGGCCGAGGCCGTCTCCGCCGAGCTCCAGCAGGCCACCGCGGACCAGCTGTTCAAGGTCCTCGGTGAACTCAAGGGCGGCGCGATGAAGTTCGGGCAGGTGCTCTCGGTCTTCGAGGCCGCGCTGCCGGAGGAGGTCGCCGGTCCCTACCGGGCCGCCCTGACGAAACTTCAGGACGCCGCGCCGCCGATGCCGGCCGCCAGCGTGCACGCTGCGCTCGCCGAGCGGCTCGGCGAGGACTGGCGGGCCCACTTCCGCGTCTTCGACGACCGGCCGGCCGCCGCGGCCTCGATCGGCCAGGTGCACCGCGCGGTCTGGCAGGACGGCCGCGAGGTCGCGGTCAAGGTCCAGTACCCGGGCGCGGGCGAGGCATTGCTCGCCGACCTCGGTCAACTCAGCCGAGTGGCCTGGCTGTTGGGTCCGCTGATCCCGGGGCTGGACATCAAGCCGCTGATCACCGAGCTGCGTGATCGGGTCTCCGAGGAGCTGGACTACGTCCTGGAGGCGGAGGCCCAGCAGTTGCACGCCGACGAGTTCGCCGACGACCCGGACTTCGTGGTGCCGCGGGTGGTGGCGCAGGCCGACCAGGTGCTGGTCACCGAGTGGCTCGGCGGCACCCCGCTGGCCGAGGTGATCGCCAGCGGCAGCCAGGCCGAACGCGACCGCGCGGGCCACCTGTTGGCCCGGTTCCTGTTCGCCGGGCCGGCCCGGACCGGCCTGCTGCACGCCGACCCGCACCCGGGCAACTTCCGCCTGTTGAAGGACGACGGTCCGGCGGCCGGCTGGCGGCTCGGGGTCCTGGACTTCGGCACGGTCGACCGGCTGCCCGGCGGCCTGCCCACCCCGATCGGCGACTCGCTGCGGATGGCCCTGGCCGGCGACGCGGTGGGCGTGCTGGAGATGCTGCGCGAGGAGGGCTTCGTGAAGCCCTCCATCGAGCTGGACCCGGACGCGGTGCTGGACTACCTGCTGCCGATCATCGAACCGGCCGCGGTGGAGCGCTTCCACTTCACCCGGCCCTGGATGCGCGCCCAGGCGGCCCGGATCGCCGATCCGCGCTCCCCCGCCTACAACCTGGGCAAGCAGCTCAACCTGCCGCCGGACTACCTGCTGATCCACCGGGTCACCCTGAGCACCATCGGGGTGCTCTGCCAGCTCGGCGCGCAGGCCCCGTTCCGGGCCGAGATGCTCGACTGGCTGCCGGGCTTCGCCGCGGCGGAGCAGGCCGCGGCGGAGTAGCGCCGGACGCGAGCGGGAGGACACCGGACAGCCCGCCGGCCGGGCCGCGACCCCTGTGCGGGGGTCGCGGCCCGGCCGGCGGGCCGATCGTTCCTCGGGGGAGCTGGTGGGGGGGGGGGGGGGGGGGGGGGGGGGGGGGGGGGGGGGGGGGGGGGGGGGGGGGGGGGGGGGGGGGGGGGGGGGGGGGGGGGGGGGGGGGG
>NZ_JBVHLF010000005.1:207248-210088 GCF_055559155.1 Kitasatospora sp. NPDC024654 | reverse complement strand
CCCCCCCCCCCCCCCCCCCTCCCCCCCCCCCCCCCCCCCCCCCCCCCCCCCCCCCCCCCCCCCCCCCCCCCCCCCCCCCCCCCCCCCCCCCCCCCGGCGTCGTACTGCCAGGCCGAACTTTCCGCCCCGTCAAGCAGGTTGAGGAAAATCCCGGTCCCGCGAGCCGCGCCAGGTCGCCCCGAAGGGCTCGACTGGCAGACTGGAGACCATGACTGAACGCAAGAACCTGCTCTCGGGCCCGGACCCGACGCTGCTCAACGAGGAGCCCGAACCGTACCGCCGCCTGGCCGAGGAGTCCGCGTCGCCGACCCAGCTCGCGGCCGACTACCCCTGGTTCTCGCTCGCCTGGGCCATGCTCGCCGACGACGCCTTCACCGAGGGCCGGGTCGTGGAGTCGTACGCCTACGCGCGCACCGGCTACCACCGCGGCCTGGACGCCCTGCGCCGGGCCGGCTGGAAGGGCCACGGGCCGGTCCCGTGGGAGCACCGCGCCAACCGCGGTTTCCTGCGCTGCCTGGCCGCCCTCGCCCGGGCCGCCGATGCCATCAAGGAGACCGAGGAGGCCGACCGCTGCTGGCAGTTCCTCCGCGACAGCAGCCCGGAGGCCTACGCCGAGCTGAAGCAGTAGCCCCGTCAGCACGTGCCGATACGGCCGTCCCGCCCCGCGGGGCGGCCGCTGGCACAGACCGGCCATGTGGACAGAACGGGCGTTCGCATGCCAGGGTGAAGATCGATCGTGTGCGACTGTTCATCCGGTGGCGCCGTCCCCCGCCCGCCCCGGAACGAAGAGAACCCGTCACGTGTCCAGCCCCCGGCCGAACCGGCGTCGTGCGGCGAGGAGTTCGCGACGGGGGCGGCGAGCGCGCAGACCGAGCCGGGGAAGGCGTCTGCGGGCCTGGGGCGGGGTGTCGGCGGTGGTCACGCTCGGTGTGCTGAGCGGGCGGGTGATCCTGCTGGACAAGCACCCGGGCGGCGTCGAGCAGGCCTCGGCGGCGCTGCGCAGTGCCCCGGAGTCGGTGCGTCCGACCCCGCAGCCGGCCACCGGTTCCAGCGCCGGTCCCAGCCCCAGCCCGATACCCAGCGTCGGCACCGGCGTCTTCGCCACCGCCGACGCCGACGGCGACGCGGTCGGCCACGGGACGATCCGGCGCTACAAGGTCGAGGTCGAGGGCGGCATCGGGGTGGACCAGAGGAGCGCCGCCACGCAGATCGAGGGCATCCTGGCCGACCGGCGCGGCTGGACCGCGGACGGGAAGAACGGCTTCCAGCTGGTCTCCACCGGCAGTTACGACTTCGAGGTGAAGATCGCCTCACCGGCCACCGTGGACAGGACGTGCGGCCAGGCCGGTCTGCACACCGACGGCGAGGTGAACTGCGACGTCGGCAGGCAGGTGATGGTCAACGTCAAGCGCTGGCTGACCGGCTCGCCGCAGTTCAGCGGCTCGATCGACGACTACCGGGCACTGGTCGTCAACCACGAGGTGGGCCACCGGATCGGGCACGGCCACGAGGGCTGCCCGGGTCCGGGCCGGCCGGCCCCCGCGATGATGCAGCAGATCTACGGCCTGAACGGCTGCGTGCCCAACGCCTGGCCGTACTCGGTGGACGGCACGTACCTCGGCGGTCCCCCGCTGGCCGGGACGGCCGGATAGCCCACTCAGCGCAGCACCGGCAGGTAGCCGGAGAGGTCGCTGCGCTCGCCGCTGGCGGAGACCTGGGCCCGGTCGACCGCCACGGACCAGTCCAGCCGCCCGGTGGCCAGCCGGATCCAGCTCAGCGGGTCGGTCTCCACCACGTTCGGCGGGGTGCCGCGGGTGTGCCGCGGCCCGGGCACCGCCTGCACCACCGCGTACGGCGGGATGCGCAACTCGACCGCACCGCCTGGTACTTGATCGGCGAACGCGTCGGCCAGGAGCCGGCTGGTCGAGGCCAGCGCGAAGCGGTCGTGCGGGAACGCCGGCGACTCCAGTGCGGCGGCCAGGTCGTCGGCGTGCACCACCGCCTCCAGCAGGCGGGTGACCAGCAGGTCGGCCAGCGTCATCGAACCCGACTGGATCGCCAACCGCCGCTGCCCGTCGGCGACTTCGGGTCCGTCCAGGAAGCCCAGCAGCTCCTCGGCGGCGGCCTCGAAGCGTGCCGCCAGCTGCTCGGGCGAGCCGCTGTACCAATCGGCGGCGTAGGAAAGGGTGCTGGCGTCCAGCCGGCCGGCCCGTCCACCCGACCGGGCCACCCAGGCGGTCAACGCGAGCGGCTCGCCGCCCGCCGGCAGGTCGCCGATGTGCCGTGGCAGCCAGCTGAGTTGCCGGTCGAGATGGGCCAGCAGCTCGCGCACCCGCCACTCCCCCAGCCGGGTCGGCGCGGCGAGCAGCCGCTCGGCGGCCGGGTCCGCGCACAGCTCGCGGACCGCCGCCCGCAGCGCCTCGGTCTGCGCGGCCAGCGCGGTCCGCACCTTGCCGGGGTCGTAGCTCCGGGGCCGCCGGGCCGCAGGTCTCACCATGTCCCCACGCTACCGCCCGGGGCCGACAGGAGCTCCGTGGGCTGTTACGCGGCGGTGACGGATCAGTGATCGCTGACGAACCATCCGCTGAAAGGATTCTCACATCGCAGCCGCCGAGTCTTCACGAGACGACCAGCGGACCGGCGCACGGGCCTCACCACCCGCCGCGCGCGTCTGCTGGCCGCCGCCGCACCAACGCGCAGCGGTGAACGCGCACCGAGAAGCCGTGGGGGGGGGGGGGGGGGGGGGGGGGGGGTAGGCGGGGGGGTGGGGGGGGGGGGGGGGGTCGGGAGGGGGGGGAGACCAAAAGGGGGGGGGGCTGGCCGCCTCCTTCAGCGGGAGG
>NZ_JBVHLF010000005.1:34061-207238 GCF_055559155.1 Kitasatospora sp. NPDC024654 | reverse complement strand
GAGGACAGATACATGCGCCCCACCCCCCCCCGCGCGTGTCTTTTGGCCTCCCCCACCCCCACGCGCGGCGGGAAACCCACACAAAGACCCCGTGGCCCCCCCCCCCCCCCCCCCCCCCCCCCCCACGGCTTCTCAGCGCGGAGCGGTCAGCTCAGCAGGGCCTCGATCACGCCGGTGTGGGCGTCCGCCAGCTCCGTCAGCGAGACGGTGAACTGGCCCTGCACCTCCAGGACGTCACCATCCACCACGCCGATCCGGGCGGCCGGCAGGCCGCGCGCGCCGCACATGTCGGTGAAGCGCAGCTCCTCGCTGCGCGGCACCGCGACGACCGCGCGGCCCGCCGACTCGGAGAAGAGGAAGACGAACGGGTCCAACTCGCTCGGCACGATCACCCGGGCGCCGTGGCCGCCGCGCAGGCAGCTCTCCACCAGGGCCTGCGCCAGACCGCCGTCCGAGAGGTCGTGCGCGGCGTCGATCATGCCGTCGCGCGAGGCGGCGATCAGGATCTCGCCGAGCAGCCGCTCGCGCTCCAGGTCCACCTTGGGCGGCAGACCGCCGAGGTGGTCGTGGGCGACCTGGGCCCAGGCGGAGCCGCCCAGCTCGTCGGCGGTGTCGCCGAGCAGGTAGAGCAGCTGGCCCTCCTCGGCGAAGCCGATCGGGGTGCGCCGGGTCACGTCGTCGATCACGCCGAGCACCGCGACCACCGGAGTCGGGTGGATGGCCGTCTCGCCGGTCTGGTTGTAGAGCGAGACGTTGCCGCCGGTGACCGGGGTGCCCAGGGTCTGGCAGGCGTCGGCCAGCCCACGGCAGGCCTCGGCGAACTGCCACATCACGTCCGGGTCCTCGGGGGAGCCGAAGTTGAGGCAGTCGGAGACCGCGAGCGGACGGGCACCGCCGGCCGCGACGTTGCGGTAGGCCTCGGCCAGCGCCAGCTGGGCACCGGTGTACGGGTCCAGCTTGGCGTAACGGCCGTTGCCGTCGGTGGCGATCGAGACGCCGAGGTTGGTCTCCTCGTCGATCCGGACCATGCCGGAGTCCTCGGGGGTGGCCAGCACGGTGTTGCCGATCACGAACCGGTCGTACTGGTCGGTGATCCAGGACTTCGAGGCCTGGTTCGGCGAGCCCGCCACGGCCAGCAGCGCGTCCTTCAGCTCCGCGCCGGTGGTCGGGCGGCGGAGCCGCTCGGCGGTCGGCGCGTCGGCCTGCAGGGCGTCCTGCCAGGACGGCCGGGCGTACGGCCGCTGGTAGACCGGGCCGTCGTGCGCCACGGTGCGCGGCGGCACGTCCACGACCTGCTCGCCGTGCCAGAAGATCTCCAGCCGGTCACCGTCCGTCACCTCACCGATCACGGTGGCGATGACGTCCCACTTCTCGCAGATCTCCAGGAAGCGGTCGACCTTGCCGGGCTCGACGATCGCGCACATCCGCTCCTGCGACTCGCTCATGAGGATCTCCTCCGGCGAGAGCGTGGCGTCGCGCAGCGGCACGCTGTCCAGCTCGATCCGCATGCCGCCCGAGCCGGCCGAGGCCAACTCGCTGGTGGCGCAGGAGAGTCCGGCGCCGCCGAGGTCCTGGATGCCGAGCACCAGCTGCTCGGCGAAGATCTCCAGGGTGCACTCGATGAGCAGCTTCTCCTGGAACGGGTCGCCGACCTGGACGGCCGGGCGCTTGGCCGGGCCGGTCGCGTCGAAGGTCTCGGAGGCCAGCACCGAGACACCACCGATGCCGTCGCCGCCGGTCCGGGCGCCGTACAGGATCACCTTGTTGCCGGCTCCGGAGGCCTTGGCCAGGTGGATGTCCTCGTGCTTCATCACGCCCACGCAGAGCGCGTTGACCAGCGGGTTGCCCTGGTAGCAGGGGTCGAAGACGACCTCGCCACCGATGTTCGGCAGACCCAGGCAGTTGCCGTAGCCGCCGATGCCGGCGACGATCCCGGGCAGTACCCGGCGGGTGTCCGGGTGGTCGGCCGCGCCGAACCGCAGCGGGTCCATCACCGCGACCGGGCGGGCGCCCATCGCCAGGATGTCCCGGACGATGCCGCCGATGCCGGTGGCCGCGCCCTGGTAGGGCTCGATGTAGGACGGGTGGTTGTGCGACTCCACCTTGAAGGTGACCGCGTAGCCCTGGCCGACGTCCACCACGCCGGCGTTCTCGCCGATGCCGACCAGCATCGCGTCACTGCGCGGGGCCTTCTCGCCGAACTGCTTGAGGTGGACCTTGGAGCTCTTGTACGAGCAGTGCTCCGACCACATCACCGAGTACATCGCGAGCTCGGCGCCGGTGGGGCGGCGGCCGAGGATGTCGCGGATCCGGGCGTACTCGTCCGGCTTGAGGCCGAGCTCGGCCCAGGGCTGGACGGCGTCCGGGGTCTGCTCGGCGTTCTTGACGGTGTCGAGGGACATCAGCTGCTCACCAACTGCTTCAGAACGGACGTGAAGAAGCCGAGACCGTCGGTGCGGCCGGTGCCGACCAACGGTTCCACGGCGTGCTCCGGGTGCGGCATGAGGCCGACCACGTTGCCGGCCGCGTTGGTGATCCCGGCAATGTCATTCAGCGAGCCGTTGGGGTTACCCACCTGATCCGGGGTACTGGCCAGGTAGCGGAAAACCACCCGACCCTCCGCCTCCAGCTCGTCGATGGTGCGGGCATCGGCGGTGTAGCGGCCGTCCATGTTCTTCAGCGGGATGGAAATCTCCTGCCCCGCCCGGTAATCGACGGTCCACGCGGTGTTGGCATTCTCCACCCGCAGCTTCTGGTCGCGGCAGATGAAGTGCAGGTGGGTGTTACGCAGCATCGCGCCGGGCAGCAGGTGCGACTCGGTCAGTACCTGGAAGCCGTTGCAGATACCGAGCACCGGCATTCCCAGCTTCGCCTGCTCGATGATGGTGGCCATCACCGGGGAGAAGCGGGAGATGGCGCCGGCCCGCAGATAGTCGCCATAGCTGAATCCGCCCGGCAGGATCACCGCGTCGACCTGGTGCAGGTCCTTGTCGCGGTGCCAGAGGGCGACCGGCTCGGCACCCACCAGCCGGATGGCGCGCTGGGCGTCCCGGTCGTCGAGCGAGCCGGGGAACGTGACGACACCGACCCGGGTGGTCACTGGGACTCCTCCACCCGGACGGTGAAGTCCTCGATCACGGTGTTGGCGAGGAAGGTCTCGGCGGCTTCGTGGATCCGGGCGAGCGCGGCGTCGTCCACCGGGCCCTCCAGTTCCAGCTCGAAACGCTTGCCCTGACGGACATCGGCGATCCCGGCGAATCCGAGACGGGGCAGTGCGCGGTGCACCGCCTGTCCCTGGGGGTCGAGGATCTCCGGCTTGAGCATGACGTCGACTACGACGCGTGCCACTGGCACTCCCAATGGTGTGGTGCGTGAAGGCGGGGGACCTTCAGCCTACCGGGGGTTTGGGGGCGTTCGACGGCCCGGGGAGAGCGACGCGCGTAGACCCGCACCCCTTACGCCGCAAGGGATCCGGCCCTCCTGGGCGCCCGATTCATCCCCCTTTAAAGAACCTCACAGGATCGGCGACCGGAACGCCCGAATACCGGCACACCGGACAGATCGACCATGGATACCCGGTGTATCGGTACGACGGCGAAGGAAGGTGAATATTCCGGAAAAGAATGCAACGGGCATCGATTTTCTCTATGCTCCGGGTGCAGAATAGGGCCACCGGTGGCGGCAGGAGCTGCGCTGTCGGCAGGCCCGTTCGGTCTGCCCGTATGCCCTTGGGCAACCGGAGCACAGGGCTGTCGCGGCAACACCGCGCCCGGCAGCCGAATTGCCGAGAGGATTGACACCCATGGCTCAGCGTGTAGTCGTCACGCTCTCCGACGACCTGGACGGCGGCGCCGCCGCGGAAACCGTCCACTTCGGCGTCGACGGGAAGTCGTACGAGATCGACCTGTCCCTGGACAACGCGGAAAAGCTGCGCGAGGCGCTCGCCCCGTTCGTCGCGGCCGGCCGCCGCCAGAGCCGTACCGGAAAGTCCTTCCGTCGCACCGCGCTCGCACCGGACCCGGCCGCCGTGCGCGCCTGGGCCCAGTCCCGCGGCATGGAGCTGCCGGCCCGCGGCCGCATCCCCAAGCACGTCTACGAGGCTTTCTCCGAGGCCAACTGACCTGCGGCGCCTCCCTTCCCCGCCCGCTCGAACGGGCTCGGCCGGGAGGGAGGCGCGACCACTCCCGACGATGCGGTAGAGTATTTCTCGTCGCCGCAACGGGGAACCGGGAGCAGCGATCGGTGCCGAAGGCACCGTGCGGACGTGGCTCAGTTGGTAGAGCATCACCTTGCCAAGGTGAGGGTCGCGAGTTCGAATCTCGTCGTCCGCTCGCAGCAGCGTTATGCTGTGCAGTACAAGTGAAGATCGTGCGGACGTGGCTCAGTTGGTAGAGCATCACCTTGCCAAGGTGAGGGTCGCGAGTTCGAATCTCGTCGTCCGCTCAGATGCGAAAAGGGTCCCCGGTGGGGGCCCTTTTCGCATTCCCGGAGGTGAGGTTCGTCACCCCGGCCTGTGGGCACCCGACCCGGTGCCCACAGGCCGGATGGCTCAGGCCCAGGCGGTGCCGGTCAGCCGTTCGTACGCCTCGACGTACTTGGCTCGGACCCGCTCGACGACCTCGGCCGGCA
Organism: Kitasatospora sp. NPDC024654; assembly: GCF_055559155.1. Lineage (NCBI taxonomy): Bacteria > Bacillati > Actinomycetota > Actinomycetes > Kitasatosporales > Streptomycetaceae > Kitasatospora > Kitasatospora sp. NPDC024654. Next base: position 202,609 of record NZ_JBVHLF010000005.1, on the reverse strand, counting down.
GCTCCGGCGGCGGCTGCTCGCCGGTGCGGTCCCAGCCGGCGGCCGGCGAGGTCAGCCAGTCCCGGATGAACTGCTTGTCGAAGGACGGCTGGGCGCCCCCGGGCGCCCACAGGTCGGCCGGCCAGAACCGCGAGGAGTCCGGGGTCAGCACCTCGTCGCCGATCACCAGCTCGTCGCCACGGCGGCCGAACTCGAACTTGGTGTCGGCCAGGATGATGCCGCGCTCGCGGGCGATGTCCCGGGCCCGGGTGTACACCGCCAGCGTGGTCTGCCGCAGCAGCGCCGCCCACTCCGCGCCGATCCGGTGCGCGGTCTCCTCGTACTCGACGTTCTCGTCGTGCTCGCCGACCTCGGCCTTGAGCGCGGGGGTGTAGATCGGCGCGGGCAGCTCGGAGCCGTCCTCCAGCCCCTCGGGCAGCGCGATCCCGCAGACCGTCCGGCTCTCCCGGTACTCGACCAGGCCGGAGCCGGTGAGGTAGCCGCGGGCCACGCACTCGACCGGGAACATCTCCAGGCTGTCGCAGATCATGGTGCGGCCGGCCCAGTCCGCCGGGGCGCCGGCCGGGACCTCGGTGGAGATCACGTGGTTGGGCACCAGGTCGGCGATCCGCTCGAACCACCAGAGCGAGAGCTGGGTGAGGATCCGGCCCTTGTCCGGGATGCTGTTGGGGAGCACCCAGTCGTAGGCGGAGGTGCGGTCGCTGGCCACCATCACCAACCGGCCCTGCTCGTCGCGGTAGAGGTCGCGCACCTTCCCGGTGTGCAGGTGGACCAGGCCGGGCACCTGCACCGGCTCGGGCTTCGTGACAAATCCGCTCAAGGTCGTTCAGTCCTCACGCGTGGGGGTCGCAGGCCTGAATCCTTTCATGCACCCGCCAGGCGGGGGTCAGCCGTCCTTGCAGAGCTGGTCCAGCAGGTTGGCGGTGGCCCGCTGGATCCGCTCGTCGGTGTGGCCGGGCCGGTCCAGCGCGGGCGACCAGGCGAAGGTGCCGGCGGCGAAGACGTACGCGCCGCTGGGCGCCCGGTAGAGCGAGGTCTCCTGGAACCGCGGCCGGTCCAGCTCGTCGCGGTAGGGCGAGTGGGCGAGCAGGATCCGCTCGTTGTGCACCGGCAGCGGCACCTTGGGGAAGTAGCGGTCGGCCTCCCCCGCCACCAGGTTCTCCACGTGGTCGCCGTCCCGCAGGCCGGTGCCGGCCCAGAGCCAGTGGCCGGTGTTGCCGGCCACCAGCGGCACCGGATCGGCCACCCGACCGGCGTACTGCACGCCGATCAGCTGCTGCTCGGGCCTACCGGCGTCCCGCCAGAGCGCGCTGGCCGCGCCGGGCAGTCCGGCGGCCGGCGCACCGGGCGGAACCCGTTGCCGCTTGCGGCAGTTGAGCAGCCGGTTGGGCTCGCCGGAGGGGCCCGGGGTGAGGTCGACCCGCCAGTACATGGTGTTGGCGGAGAGGAAGACCAGCGAGGTGCCGCCGTCCCGGGCCCGCTCGGCGGCCTGGCGCATCGGCTCGGACCAGTACTCGTCGTGGCCCGGGAAGACCAGCGCCCGGTGCCGGGACGGCTCGACCAGGCCGGCGTGCAGGTCGCTGGCGGTCGCGTAGGCGAGGTCGTAGCCGTAGCGCTCGGCCCAGCGGATGAAGTCGTAGGCGTGGCCGACGTGCAGCGGCAGGCCGGCGCCGGCGTGCGGGCGGTCGAAGGAGACGGTGACCGCCGCGTCCGCCTCGGCGACCAGCCCACCCTGCTCGTCCCAGGCGTGGTAGAGGCTGGCGCCGGTCCGGCCGTCCTCCGGGAACAGGTTGTACGCCTGCCAGGTGACGTCCGGCAGGACCAGCAGCAGCTCGGCGGAGGGGCCGGCGGCGGGCTGGTCCCGGACGGTGAACGGGATGTGGCTGCGGTGCCGCTGGTCCGCCGTGGTGAGCACCGCGACGTACGCGCCGGGGCGCCAGTGCACGGGGATCTGCAGGCGCCAGGAGTGCCACCAGTGGTGGCAGCTGACGGTCCGCCCCACCACCAGCGGCGGGGGCTGCTGGAGACCGGGGATCAGCGGACTGGCCGTCATGTGCTGGGCGCCGGCGCCCGCGTAGTGGCCGATCCGGTAGACGTCCACGATGAACTCGCGCGGCGGGTGCACCGTGATCCGGAAGTCGACCGAGCCGCCGGGGTGGATCACTCCGGCCGAGGCGAAGCCCTTGATCTGCTGCTCCACGTCGTTGGCGCTGCGCGGGGTGCCGGCCGTCCCCCAGCCCGGCGGCTGGGAGGCACCCCCGGGGTGGCTGGCGGCCGGCAGCGGGCGCTGGCCCGGCGCGTCGGTGCTCACGTACCAGGGGACCGCGCCCTCGGTGCCCGCGAGGTACTGGTCAGGACTGCGCAGCCAGGGCAGCGGCCCCTGGCCGAACGGGTCCGCGACACCGTGCGCCAGCGTCCCGGACTCCCAGCGGCGACCCGACTCCCTGTCCACACGCCCTCCCTGTACCCCCGGCGGCACGTGCCGCCGCTATGTGCGTGCCGACCAGCACACCACAGAGTCCTGGCGCTGCGTCACCCAACGGTAGCAACTGGTGGCAACTGCCCAGGGAGGCACGGGCGGTGGGCTCAGCCCAGCCGGACCGGCTTCTCCACCCGGACTCCGGCCGCCTCCAGCCAGGCCCGCAGCGGACCCGCCTCGCCCTGCTCGACCGCCGCCACCACCGGGTCGGCGAGGTCGTTGCGGCGCACTCCGCCGAGCAGCAGCACCGGGCCGTCCAGCCAGTCCAGGCCGGGGCGGGCGCCCGCGGTGTCCACCGCGGCGCAGCAGACCATCGCCGTCACGCAGTCGGCCAGCAGCTCCCGCCCGCCGCGCTCGGCGCCGCCGGGGGCGACCGGCTCCGGACGGGCCGAGGCCAGTGCCCGGGCGAGCTCGGCGCCCCGGCCGGCGGCCAGCACGGCCAGCAGCCGGGCCAGCGTCGGCGCCGCCCGGCCGGTCTCCCCGGGCAGCCCCGGCTCGGCCGGCGCCACCGCGTCCAGCGCCTCCTGCACCGAGATCGCCTGCAGCCGCCAGCCGCGGTCCACCACCTGCTCGGGGTAGTCCGCCCAGTCCAGGTCGGCGCGGTGGCCGGGGACCGGACCATGGAACAGCTCGGCGGCCAGCAGCGAGACCGCCGCGTCCATCCCGCCCGGCTCCTCCAGCAGGTCACAGGCGGGCCGGTCGCCGAGCCGGCTCTCGTACCCCCCGGCCAGCCGGTCCCGGCGGGACAGCTCCGTCAGCGCGGCGACCACCCCGGCGTTGAGCTGGGCCGGGCAGCGGCCGAGCCGCCAGGCGGGCAGCGCCACCCGGGTGAGCAGTCGGTCCCAGCCCGCGTAGGCCAGGCCGACCTGGCCCTGGGCGGCCACCCGCAGGCCGTAGTCGACCGCCTTGGCCCGCTCGGAGGCGGCGGCGGCGACCGCGCGCTCCAGCTCGGCGACGTCCTCCCGGCAGGCGCGCAGCAACGCGCGGGTGATCCGGTCGAGCAGCCGGGTCGGGAGGGTCTGCCGGCCGCTGCCGAACGCGGCGTCCAGGCCACGGACGAAGCGGCGGGCGGCGGCGATCTCCGGGTCGGCGGCGGCGGCCGTGCCGGCCACCACCGGCGCGAGCAGCGCCCGCAGCTCGCCGGCCCGCATCCACCAGAGGAACGGCGAACCGACCACCAGCACCGGGGCGGCCCGGGCCGGGCCGGGGCGGAGCAGCGCGCGCGGGCCGGGGTGCGGCACCGGCTCCTCCTCCAGCCAGCTGTCGCAGTCCGGGGTGAGCGCGATCGCGGAGGGCGGGGGCACCCCGAGCCGGTCGGCCAGCTCGTGGATCAGCCGGTACAGCTCGGGGGCGGCCGGCGGCGGGACCGGGACCGCCGGGGTGCGCGGCGGGACGGCCCGGGCATGCCGCCGGGCTGCGGCCAGCGCCACCAGCCCGGCGGCCACGGCTATCCCGCAGACCACCCAGCGGGCGATGTCCCACCCGGGTCCGTCCGGCGCGCCAGGTGCCCCGATCCGGCCGGTCACCCGCCCGGCGAGCAGCACCACGGCGACGGCGGCCGGCAGGATCGCCGCGGCCCTCGCCAGACCGCGGATCCGCAGCACGGCACGGGCACGGGCGCCCGCGGCGTCGAGAGCGGCCATCCGGCGCTGCACCCCCTTCGGAGTCGGACGTTCGAGATCCGGGCGATCAGTTCACGGTCGGAAGGCAGCGACAACCGGTCGCCGCGCGACATCCCGTCCAGTCCTTCTGCCAGTTTCGACGCGCGCACCCGGGTGGATGTTCCGGATCGCCCCGGTTTCCACTCGTCCCGGTGACAGTGCGCGCATTCCGGACCACGGGCACCGGTAGGGATGCCTTCCGGTGACCCGTTGCCAGCAGCTTCCCCCCACGCGGGCGGACCCACCCGGCGGCGACCGCGGTGGCGCCCGAGGCGGCACCGCAATGCAGCGCACCATACGGGCGATCGGGGGCCGACGTCAGCAGGATGCCAACGCATTCACTCGAACGACTGGATTCCACCCACCGTTCGCCCACGGCGGATCAGGGGGCGGACGCGCGCGCGAACGAAGAAGGGCGCTGCGTCCGGTGGGGGACGCAGCGCCCGGTGGGGCCTGACCGAGGGCCTACTCGGCGGCCTTCAGCGCGATGTCCGTGCGGTGCTGGGAGCCGGCCAGCCGGATCTCCGCGACGCCCGCGTAGGCGCGCTCGCGGGCCTGCGCCAGGTCGGCGCCGGTCGCGGTGACCGACAGCACCCGGCCACCCGCGCTGACCACCCGGCCGTCCTGGTCGGTCCGGGTACCCGCGTGCAGCACGTAGACCGTGCCGTCGGCCGCCTCCGCCTCGGCCAGGCCCTCGATCACGTCGCCGGAGCGCGGCGCGGCCGGGTAGCCCTCGGCCGCGACCACCACGGTGACCGCCGCCTCCTCGCGCCAGCGCAGCGGCTCCAGCTCGGCCAGCCGGCCCTGCGCGGCGGCCAGCAGCACGCCCGCCAGCGGGGTGCGCAGCCGGGCCAGCACCACCTGGGTCTCCGGGTCGCCGAAGCGGGCGTTGAACTCGATCACCCGGGTGCCGCGCGAGGTGAGCGCCAGGCCGGCGTAGAGCAGGCCGGAGAACGGGGTGCCGCGGCGGCGCAGCTCGTCCACGGTCGGCTGGAGCACGGTGGTCAGCACCTCGTCGACCAGGCCGGGCGGGGCCCAGGGCAGCGGCGAGTAGGCGCCCATGCCGCCGGTGTTCGGGCCGTGGTCGCCGTCCAGCGCCCGCTTGAAGTCCTGCGCGGGGACCAGCGGCAGCACGGTGGTGCCGTCGGTGATCGCGAAGAGCGAGACCTCGGGGCCGTCCAGGTACTCCTCGATGACGACGCTCTCACAGGCCGCCGCGTGGGCCAGCGCCGCGGTGCGGTCGGCGGTGACCACCACGCCCTTGCCGGCCGCCAGGCCGTCGTCCTTGACCACGTACGGCGCTCCGAAGGCGTCCAGCGCCGCGGCGGCCTCCTCCGGGGAGGCGCAGACGTAGGAACGCGCGGTCGGCACGCCGGCGGCGGCCATCACGTCCTTGGCGAAGGCCTTCGAGCCCTCCAGCTGGGCGGCCGCGGCGGACGGGCCGAAGACCGGGATGCCGGCCGCCCGCAGCGGCTCGGCGACACCGGCCACCAGCGGGGCCTCCGGGCCGACCACCACCAGGTCGGCGGCCAGCTTCCGGGCCAGCTCGGTGACCTGGTCACCGTCCAGCTGGTCGACCGGGTGCACGGTGGCCACCGCCGCGATCCCGGCGTTGCCCGGGGCGCAGTGCAGCTCGCTGACGGCGGGATCTTGGGACAGGGAGCGGCACAGGGCGTGTTCGCGGGCGCCGCCGCCGATGACGAGGACCTTCACGGTTGGCAAGGGTAGTCGGTGGCGGAATCCGGCCGTCCACCGGTGCTGTGCGAACCTCCATCGGAACTACCGAAAACCGCCCCGGCCTTTGTGTCTTCGGCCGAGCGAGGGATCGGGTCACGACCGCGGCGCACCAGACTCTCACTCGGAGGAGTGAAATCCCGTCGACTTCCGCAACCCGCTCACCACGGGTTCCTGAGCCCGGAAAGGGTGGTCTTCCTGCCGGAAGCGCCTGCATGCTCGCCCATTTGGCGGTAAGAAGTGCTGTTGGATGGCCAGCAGTGCCGCCCATGCGCCGTCTCGCAGCCAGCAGTACGGCAGTACCAGCAGTGCCCACAGCAGTCGCCCAGCAGTCAGGCCGGTCCGGGCGGTCCGGCCCGTCAAGGGAGCCCCACAGGTGAGCCAGCCCGAAATGCAGCCCGAGGAGAGTCCCTGGGGCAAGGACGTCGGCGAGGAGGACCAGCCCACCACGACCGCCGCCGGCCGGGACCGCGCCGCCACGCGCCGCCGTGCCGACCTGAGTGCCCGCCAGTTCCCGCTCGGGGACTGGGGGGAGCCGGCCGAGCGGCTGGAGGAGCTCTACCGCTGGTCGGAGGAGCGCGCGGTCGAGGCGATCGACTGGTACCGGCGGGACCGCGTCTGGAAGCGCCGCCTCGCGCGGCTGCTGCGGTTCGGCGCGGCCGGCTTCGCGGTGGCCGGGGCCACCTTGCCGCTGGTCTCGCTGACCGGCCGGTTCGGGCACGCCCCCGCCTGGGGGTACGTCTGCCTGGCGCTGGCGGCCGGCTGCCTGGGCGCGGACCGCGCGTTCGGGTTCAGCTCCGGCTGGATGCGCGACGTGAGCACCGCCCAGGCCCTGCAGCGGCGACTGGAGGCGTTCCAGTTCGACTGGGCCTCGGAGTGCGTGCGCGAGGTGCTCGGCCCGACCGAGGGGACGGCCGGCGAGGCCGCCGAGCGCTGCCTCGGGGTGCTGCGGCGGTTCTGCGAGGACGTCTCGGACATGGTCCGCAGCGAGACCTCGGAGTGGATGCTGGAGTTCCGGGCCCGGATGACCCAGCTGCCGACCCAGGCCCCCGGGAGCTGGGGCGCGCGCACCGAGGGCAGCTCCGGCGCGCAGGTGCGGGTGCTGCCGCCGCCGGGGACCCGGCCGACCATGCCGCGCCAGCGGCCGCCGGAGGGCCCGCTGCGGTAGCGGCCCGAGCGGCGGTCAGGCGGTCAGGCGGTCAGGCGGTCAGGCGGTCAGGCGAAGACCACCATCGACCCCTGGGTCAGGCTGCGGGTCGCCGCCGCGTACAGCCCGGCCCAGGCGTGCCGCTCCCGGGCGTACGGGTGCACGTCGTCCAGCGGCGGGGCGAACGGCTGCTCGAGCCCGGTCGGGCTGAGCGGCCGGGTCGGCGCCGGCGGGTCCAGCGGATCGATGCCGAGCGCCGGCGCGACCAGCTGCAGCTCACGCAGCAGCCCGTACGAGGAGCCCAGCGGGCCGCCCGAGGAGAGCAGGTCCTCGTCCACCAGCGGGACCTCGAACTCGATCGGGACGTAGGCGCCGGCGTGGTCGAAGTGCCAGACCAGGTGCGACTGCTCGGCGGTGCTCTCGAACATCTCCAGCAGCTGCTCGTAGTCGCCGCCGAGCGCGTCCACCGGGGTGATCTCGAAGCCGGTGAGCCGCAGCAGGTAGGCCCGCCGCAGGAAGTGCAGCGAGTCGTAGTCGAAGGCCGCGATCGGCTCGACCTCACCGGTGGTCCCCGGGGCGAACTCGTAGACCGGCACCCCCGGCAGGCCGCGCGCGGCCAGTGCCGCGTTGTAGACCGCGAGCTCGTCGCGGAACGGGTTGTCGGGGCTGTGGCTCAGTACGTCCACGAGCGGGACGAGCCAGAGATCGCAGGCCACGGCCAGCTTTCCTCTCCGTGCCGGGCGGTGTCGGCGGGCGTCGGCAAACGCCCGGACCACCCTACCGGCCCGGGCTGGGAGGCGGGGCCGGATGCTCGGCGCGCGGTTGCGGGACGGGCGCACCCTCGCCGGCCGGCTCCCCGGCGGCCGGCTCGGGGGCCGTCCCGGTGGGCTCGGCGGTCAGCAGCGCCAGCACCGAGACGTGCTCCAGCGACTCGCCGGTCAGCCCGGCCAGCAGGCGGATCGAGTGCAGGTTGTACTCGTTGACCATCCGGTGCGCGCCGGCCAGGTCGCGGGACGCGATCAGCTCCACCAGTTCGAGATGCCGGTCCCAGTACACCCCGGTCGGCTCGCTGCGGTCCCGTAGGTAGGGAGCGGCGAACATCCAGGACTGCACCCGCAGCCAGTCCAGGTAGTCGGCGATCCGCCCGTTGTCCAGGAAGCCCGAGACCTCCTGCCAGAACCGCCGGTCGCAGCCGACCATCACGTCCAACTGGCCGGCCCGGGCGGCCCGGACCGCCGCGTCCGCCCGCCGGCGCAGCGAGGTCAGCCGTGACCAGTCGTACCGGCTCACCCGCAGCCCGAGCTGGCGGAACGCGCTGTCGGTGAGCATCGCCCGGGCCTCGAAGATCTCCAGGAAGTCGGCCCAGCGCAGCACCGGGACGGTGAACCCCCGGTGGTGCTCGGTCCGCAGCAGTCCCTGCGCCGCCAGGTCCACCAGCGCCTCACGGGCCGGGGTGGCCGAGACGCCGTACAGCTCGGCGATCTCCTTGACGGTGAAGTTGCTGCCCGCCGCCAGCCGGCCGGCCATCATCTCCTCGCGCAGCGCCCCGGCGATCTGCTCGCGCAGGCTGTTGCGCTGGATCGCGGAACGCCCCTGACCGACGACGGCCATCTGCCCAACCTCCTGTGGTCCGGCCCGGGCGGGGCGAAAGGCCATCATCCTCTCAAATCCCCGCGCCGGCCCGACCGGCCCCCGCCCCGGGTCAGCGCTGCACGGGCGCCGGGATGCCGAGCAGCCGGTCCCGCAGCACCGGGAACTCCTGCCGGGCCCGGGCCACCTCGGCCGGGTCGAACTCCACGGTGAGCACCTCCTCGCCCGGCCCGGCCTCGGCCAGCACCCGGCCCCAGGGGTCCACCACCAGGCTGTGGCCGGCCTGCTCGACCCCGGCGTGGGCGCCGCCGGTGTTGCAGGCCAGCACGTACGCCTGCTCCTCCACCGCGCGGGCCCGGGCGAGCAGCGTCCAGTGCTCGCGGCGCCGCTCCGGCCAGGCCGCCGGGACCACCAGCAGCTCGGCGCCGGCGTCCAGCAGGGCCCGGAACAGCTCGGGGAAGCGCAGGTCGTAGCAGGTCGCCAGGCCCAGCACGCCGAGGTCGGTGGTGGCGGTGACGATCTCCTGCCCGGCGCCCATCGCGATCGCCTCGCCGCTGTCGAAGCCGAACCGGTGGATCTTGCGGTAGGTGTGCGCCAGGTCGCCGCTCGGCGCGAAGAGCAGCGAGGTGTTGTAGATCGGCCCGTCCGGGTCGCGCTCCACGATCGAACCCGCGTGCAGCCAGACCCCGGCCGCGCGGGCGGCGGCCGACATCGCCTCGACGGTCGGGCCGTCCAGCGGCTCGGCGCCGGTCGACCAGGCGTCGTAGGCGAAGCCACCGAGCGGCCACAGCTCGGGCAGCACCACCAGGTCGGCGTCCTGCTGCGCGCGGACCAGGGCGGCGACGCGGGCCCGCCGTTCGGCCGCCGGCTCGGAGTCCGACACGGAGAGTTGGATCAAAGAGGCGCGCACACTACCACCGTCCACGACAAGAGACCTACGATCGTCACTCGAAAGCGCTGCCCTGCTGTCACCCGGCAGCGTAACGTGCGCTTAGCGCGCGCGTCCGGGAGCCGGCAGGACCGGTTTTCGGCCGCGGGCGCGCGTGCAGCAGCGACGGAGGGGCCGGAGAAGATCCCGTGACCGACAACCAGACCGTGCAGGCCTACACCGATGCCTGGACGCAGTCCATCGAGTCCATATCGGCGCTGATGGCCACGCTGCCCGCCGACTCCTGGAACCGGCCGACCGAGTGCCCGGGCTGGTCGGTCCGGGACATCGTCTCGCACGTGATCGCGATCGAGTCCGAGCTGCTCGGCGACCCGCGCCCGATCCACTCGCTCCCCAGCGACCTGCGGCACGTCAGGGACGACCTCTCCCGCTACCTCGAACTGCCGGTCGACAAGCGCCGCTGCCACACCCCGCCGGAGATGACCGCGGAGCTGGAGTACGTGATCATCCGGCGGGCGCGGATGCTGCGGGACGCCAAGCACCAGGCCGACGACGTGGTGCGGTTGCCGCTCGGCCCGGCCGCGATCGACCTGCCCTACGCGCGGCTGCTGCTGATGCGCGCCTTCGACGTCTGGGTGCACGAGCAGGACCTGCGGCGCGCGGTGGGCCTGCCCGGCGGCCTGGACTCGCCGGGCGCCCAGCTGAGCCGCGACCACCTGCTGGCCCAGCTGCCCAAGGTGGTCGCCAAGCGGGCCGGCGCGCCGGCCGGGAGCACGGTGGCCTTCGACGTCACCGGTCCGCTGGAGTTCCTGCGCACCGTCCGGGTGGACGAGCGCGGGCGGGGCACGCTGGACAGCCGGATCACCCTCGGCCCGGACGTCCAGTTCGGCCTGGACTGGGAGACCTTCCTGCGACTGGCCTGCGGACGGGTCCGCCCGGAGGCGGTCGCCGACCGGGTGCGGATCGAGGGCGACGCGGAGCTGGCCGGCCGGATCCTGGCCCACTTCGCGGTCACCCCCTGACGGCCCGCCGGCTGCCCGTTACCCGGTGGGCAGCCGGCGGCGCAGCCGCAGGATCATCACGGTGCCCACCAGCAGCGGGACGTACATCCAGCAGAACGCCACCCGGTACGCCTGGGCCGAGTAGCTCGAGGCGCCGGCCGGGGAGAGCGCGTCGAGCAGCACGCCGATCCCGAAGAGCGTGATCATCGTGGCCAGGAAGCCGCCCATGTTGACGATGCCGGAGGCGGTGCCCAGCCGCTCGGGCGGGTTGTGCGAGCGGGCGTAGTCGAGGCCGACCAGCGAGGCCGAGCCGTTGCTTCCCATCACCAGCAGCAGCGTGACCAGCAGCCAGAGCGGCGGGCGCCCGGCCGGCCAGGCCAGCGCCGCCGCCCAGCAGCCGCCGGTGGCGGCGATCGTGGTCAGCACGATCGGCATCCGGGCCCGCGGGCCGCGGTTGAGCAGCCGGCCGAAGAGCAGCCCGAAGAACATGTTGCTGAAGACCAGCAGGGTGAGCAGGCCGCCCGCCTCGCCCCGGCCCATCCCCTGACCCTCCACCAGGTAGGGCAGCCCCCAGAGCAGGGCGAAGGCGTTGGCCGGGAACTGGGTGGTGAAGTGCACCCAGAGTCCCAGCCGGGTGGCGGGCTGCCGCCAGGACTGCCGGACCTGGGCCCGCACCGGCGGCCGCGCGGCGTCGGGGGCCTCGGGCCCAGTGGCCGGCGAGCCGTCCGGGGTCTCCCGCAGCAGCAGCGCGACCAGCGCGAAGACGCCCACCCCGAGCAGCGCGACGGCGGTGAAGGTGGTGGTCCAGCCCTCGGTGTGCAGGGCCTGGGCGAGCACCACGGTGGTGATCAGGTTGCCGCCCATCCCGGCCAGCCCGGTGAGCTGGGCGACCAGCGGGTTGCGGGCGGCCGGGAACCAGCGGGCGGAGATCCGCAGCACGCTGATGAAGGTCATCGCGTCGCCGCAGCCCAGCACCGCGCGGGAGGCCAGCGCCGGGGCGAACGAGGGGCTGAAGGCGAAGGCCAGCTGGCCGACGCTGAGCAGCAGCACCCCGAGCAGCAGCACCCGGCGCGGGCCGAAGCGGTCGACCAGCAGGCCGACCGGCACCTGCATGGCCGCGTAGACCAGCACCTGGAGGATCGAGAAGGCGGAGAGCTGGGAGGCACCGATGCCGAAGCGGTGGGCGGCGTCCAGCCCGGCCACCCCGAGGCTGGTGCGGTGGATCACCGCGAGGACGTAGACGCTGACCGCGATCCCCCAGGCGCACCAGGCCGCCCGGCCGCCGGGCGGCTCGGCGGGGCCGGTCCCGGCGGCGCAGGGCTCGGTGGTCCGGGGAGCGGGGATGAGAGCGGAGGTACGGGTCGGGCCGGGTTCCACGGTCATAGTGCGCCCAGACTAGTCATCCCATCAGTTCATCCGGTGAGTACCCAGTTCACCGTCCGGGTCATCCGCTGGTTGCGGAAGTCCTCGTCGCGCACCCAGTCCGTGGTGTCGCGCACCGTCGCACTGACCGTCACCCGCTGGCCGGGCAGCAGCGGCAGGGCCGCCGGGTCGAACCAGGTGCCGTCCGGGGCCTGCGGGCGCACCTCGCGGCCGTCCACCCGCCAGACCACCGAGAGCTGCCGGCCGCCGCTCAGCGGCAGCGGACGGACGGTCAGCCGGGGCCGGCCGCTGACGTCGCCGGGGTTGGGCGAGACGCCGTCCAGCGGGTTCACCCGGCGGTAGATCTGCTCGATGATCGCCTCACGTGAGGGGAGGTTGTAGGTGCCGCCCAGGGTGCGCATCACCGAGTCGGGGGTCGGCCGGTAGATCCCGTTGGCGCTGCGGTAGGCGCCGACCAGGCCGCCGCCTTCCGGCGACTGGGCGCCCAGCCAGCGCCACCACTTGAGGTGGTCGCGGCGCATCACGTCGGCGTTCTGGGTGGAGAGGTTCGGGTAGTCCGCGTCGTGCGGGGCGGTGTCGTACTCGTCGCCCAGGTCGCCGACGGTGTGTCCGATCTCGTGCTGGATGATCCGGCCGGCGTCCGGGCTGCCGCCCGCCAGCGTGGTCACCCCGGTGCCCCCGGCGCCGCCGTACTCGGTGGAGTTGGCCAGCGCGATCAGGTACTGCGGCCCCTCCCCCGCCCCCGCGTAGCGCGCGGTCGCCACCTCGTCGGCGCAGAGCAGCCGCGCGGTGCCCTCGCACCAGAAGTGCATGCCCAGCGGAGTGACGGGCTTGTGCCCCTTGCCCTGCCCCTCGGCTATCCCGGCGACCGGGGAGACCACCTCCACCCGCCGTATGTTGAAGTACCCCTGGTAACTGCGGAACGGCTCGATCTCCATCAGCGAGCGCCAGGCCTGGTCGGCCTGCTGCCGGAAGAGGTCCTGCTGGGCGGCTGTGTAGCCGTCGCCGAGCAGCACCAGGGTGATCCGGTTCCCCGGCTCACCCGTCCGGCGTATGTCCACGGTGGGGGCGGCGCCGAGGCGGCGGACCCGCGCGCCGACCGCGCCGCCGGGGCCGTGCGGGGGGACCGCGCGGTCGGTCACCCCGCCGGCGGCGGGGCCGATCACGGTGAACGGTGCCGGCCCGGCCGCCTCCAGGGCGGTGGGCAGCACGGCTGCCGCGAGCAGGGCGAGTGCGGCCAGACTCCGGATGAGACGGCCAGGGTTGCCAGGCGCCATACGGATGGTCCTCGGTGCTCCGGTCACCCGGCGGGCGCTCGGGTGGGGGGTCACCAAGAGGTACCCCGCCCGAACAGATCATCTGACTTTCGATCGGAGAGCTCACCGGAACGGCGCAACGCACCCCGGCACGGGACCGGCCCCGGGACGGGTGTCCCGGGGCCGGTCGCGACGCTCCCGGGTCAGCCCCAGGTGAGCAGGCGCTTCGGTTGCTCCAGGATGGCCGCGGTGTCGGCCAGCACCTTGGAGCCCAACTCGCCGTCGACCAGGCGGTGGTCGAAGGAGAGCGCCAGCGTGGTGACCTGACGCGGGACCACCTTGCCCTTGTGCACCCAGGGCAGCTCCCGGACCGCGCCGAAGGCCAGGATGGCGGCCTCGCCGGGGTTGAGGATCGGGGTGCCGGTGTCCACGCCGAAGACGCCGACGTTGGTGATGGTGACGGTGCCGCCGGTCATGTCGGCCGGCGCCGTCCTGCCCTGCCGCGCGGTGTCGACCAGGACGCCGAGCTCGATCGCGAGGCCGGCCAGGGTGAGCGCGCCGGCGTTCTTGATGTTCGGCACGATCAGGCCGCGCGGGGTGGCCGCGGCGATCCCCAGGTTGACCTGGCCCTTGAGGACGATCTCCTGGTTGGCCTCGTCCCAGCTGGCGTTGATCTCCGGGTGCCGCCTGATCGCGGTGAGCAGGGCCTTGGCGACCAGCAGCAGCGGGCTGACCCGGACGCCGGGGCCGAGCTCGCCGCTCTCCTTGAGCTTGCGGACCAGCTTCATGGTGCGGGTCACGTCGACCTGGACGAACTCGGTGACGTGCGGGGCGGTGAAGGCGGAGGCCACCATCGCCTGGGCGGTGGCCCTGCGGACGCCCTTGACCGGGATCCGCTGGTCCACCCCGGCCGGGACGGCTGCCGCCGCCTCGGTCGGAGCCGCCTCGGCGGCCACCGCGGCGGGCACGGCGGCCGGCGGAGCGGCGGCGGCGTGCACGTCCTCGCGGGTGATGATCCCGTCCGGGCCGGTCGGCAGGACCGTGCGCAGGTCGATGCCCAGGTCCTTGGCCAGCTTGCGGACCGGCGGCTTGGCGAGCGGGCGCTCGGTGGCCACCACGGCCGCCGGGGCGGGCGCGGCGACCGGGGCCGGCGCGGCCGGGGCCGGGGCCGGGGTGACCGCGGCCGGGGCGGCGGCGACGACGGTGCGGCGGGCCCGGCGCTGGACGCTGCCGGTGCGCGGCCCGTAGCCGACCAGCACCTCGCGGCGTTCCGGCTGGTCCGCCGGGGCGGCGGCAGCGGCGGGCGCCGGCGGGGCGGCCGGTGCCGGGGCGGCCCCCTCCACCGCGATCGCGATGATCGCGGTGCCGACGTCGACCGTGGTGCCCTCGGGGAAGTGCAGCGCCTCGACCGTCCCGTTGAACGGGATCGGCAGCTCCACCGCGGCCTTCGCGGTCTCCACCTCGCAGACGACCTGCCCGTCGGCGACGGTGTCCCCGGGCTGGACGTACCACTTGAGGATCTCGGCCTCGGTCAGCCCCTCGCCGACGTCGGGCATCTTGAACTCGCGCAGCGCGCGAACATCGGTGCTCATGGTCGCCTCTCTCAGAACGCCAGCGCGCGGTCGACGGCGTCCAGCACCCGGTCCAGGTCGGGCAGGAACTGCTCCTCCACCCGGGACGGCGGGTACGGCGCGTGGTAGCCACCGACCCGGAGCACCGGGGCCTCCAGGTGGTAGAAGCACTTCTCGGTCAGCCGGGCGGCCAGTTCGGCGCCCATGCCCATGAAGACCGGTGCCTCGTGCACCACCACGGCCCGGCCGGTGCGCTTGACCGAGGCCTCCAGGGTGGCGAAGTCCACCGGGGAGAGCGAGCGCAGGTCGACCACCTCGAGCCGGCGGCCGTCCTCCTCGGCGGCCGCGGCGGCCTCCAGGCAGACCTTGACCATCGGCCCGTAGGCGAGCAGCGTCAGGTCGGTGCCGGGGCGGACCACCCGGGCGGCGTGCAGGTCCAGCGCCGCCGCCGAGCCGATCTCGGCCTTGTCCCAGTACCGGGCCTTCGGCTCCAGGAAGATCACCGGGTCGTCGCACTCCACCGACTGGCGGAGCATCCAGTAGGCGTCGTCCGGGTTGGACGGGGTGACCACCCGCAGGCCGGCGGTGTGCGCGAAGTACGCCTCGTGCGACTCGCTGTGGTGTTCGACGGCGCCGATGCCGCCCGCGTACGGGATCCGGACCGTGACCGGCATCTTGACGTGCCCGAGCGCGCGGGCGTGCATCTTGGCGAGCTGGGAGACGATCTGGTCGAAGGCCGGGTAGACGAACCCGTCGAACTGGATCTCCACGATCGGCCGGTAGCCGCGCAGCGCCAGACCGATCGCCGTCCCGACGATCCCGGACTCGGCGAGCGGGGTGTCGATCACCCGGTCCTCGCCGAAGTCCTTCTGCAGGCCGTCGGTGACCCGGAAGACGCCGCCGAGCTTGCCGACGTCCTCACCCATCACCAGGGTCTTCGGGTCGGTCTCCAGACACGCGCGCAGGCCCTCGTTGATGGCCTTCGACATGGTGAGCTTGGACATGATCGATTACTCCCCGCCCTCGAAGGACTCCGCGTACGCGACGTACTCGGCCCGCTCCTCGCTGACCAGCGAGTGCGGCTCGGCGTACACATGGTCGAAGATCAGGGTCGGGTCCGGATCCGGCATCGAGCGCACGCCCTCGCGCACCCGCAGACCGAGGGTCTCGCTCTCCGCCTCGACCGCGGCGAAGAACTCCTCGTCGGCCAGCTTCTCGCGCTCCAGGTGGGCCTTGAGCCGGGAGATCGGGTCCTTGGCGCGCCAGGCCTCGGTCTCCTCGGCCTCGCGGTAGCGGGTCGGGTCGTCCGAGGTGGTGTGCGCGCCCATCCGGTAGGTGAAGGCCTCGATCAGCACCGGGCCGTTGCCGCTGCGGGCGTGGTCCAGCGCCCAGCGGGTCACCGCCAGGCAGGCCAGCACGTCGTTGCCGTCCACCCGGACGCCGGGGAAACCGAAGCCGGAGGCCCGGCGGTAGAGCGGGATCCGGGTCTGCGTGGTGGTCGGCTCGGAGATCGCCCACTGGTTGTTCTGGCAGAAGAAGACCACCGGCGAGTTGTAGACCGAGGCGAAGGTGAAGGCCTCGTTGACGTCACCCTGGCTGGAGGCGCCGTCGCCGAAGTAGGCGATCACCGCGTCCTCGGCGCCGTCCTTGGTGATGCCCATCGCGTAGCCGGTCGCGTGCAGGGTCTGCGAGCCGATCACGATCGTGTAGAGGTGGAAGTTCTTCTCGTTCGGGTCCCAGCCGCCGTGGTTCACGCCGCGGAACATCCCGAGCAGGTTGAGCGGGTCCACCCCGCGGCACCAGGCCACGCCGTGCTCGCGGTAGGTGGGGAAGGCGTAGTCGTTCTCCCGCATCGCGCGGCCGCTGCCGACCTGGGCGGCCTCCTGGCCGAGCAGCGAGGCCCACAGGCCCAGCTCGCCCTGGCGCTGCAGGGCGGTCGCCTCGGCGTCGAAGCGGCGGACCAGCACCAGATCACGGTAGAGCGAGCGCAGCTCCTCCGGGGTGACGGCCAGCGGGAAGTCCGGGTGCTCGACCCGGTCACCTTCCGGCGTGAGCAGTTGCACGAGCTCGGCCGGGGCGTCCTTCCCCGCGCGGAGGTTGTCAGGGACGCCGGGGGCGGCCTTCTTGCGCGCCCTCGCCGTACTTTTGACGGTCACGTTCACTCCTCGGTCTGTCCGGCCGCCCGGGGTCGCCGGTGACCGGTCCGGTCACCTCCTCGCAAGGCGCGCTGGGTGTGCGCACACGGCTGCGTGGCAGGTGGTGATCCTCTTCCGACGGCGCCCTCACGAGAACGTTACCCAGCAGGCGCCCTGGGCGCGCCTGCGTTAGGACGTCCTAGTTTGTTCCGGCCTGGGTGGGGACGGGGTGGGTCCGAGACCGCTCGCGCGGTGCCGTGAGGACACCTGCGCACGTTATCCGGGCGAGGCGCTTCACGTAAGGGGTTGGATCGGACAGATTTCGACGTAGGGGTAGTCCGGGCGATAGATCCCATCTGCCCGTTTATGGGAGCATTCAGGGGTGACGGAAAACGGACAGATCAGGGTGTTCCTCCTCGACGATCACGAGGTGGTCCGCCGCGGCGTTCACGAACTGCTGTCGGTCGAGGGCGACATCGAGGTGGTCGGCGAGGCCGGCACCGCCGCCGAGGCGCTCACCCGGATCCCCGCCGTCCGGCCCGACGTCGCGGTGCTCGACGTCCGGCTGCCCGACGGCAACGGGGTGGAGGTCTGCCGGGAGGTCCGCTCGCGGCAGCCGGGGATCAAGTGCCTGATGCTGACCTCGTTCTCGGACGACGAGGCGCTCTTCGACGCGATCATGGCCGGAGCCTCGGGCTACGTGCTCAAGGCGATCCGCGGCGGCGACCTGCTCTCCGCGGTGCGCGACGTCGCGGCCGGCAAGTCGCTGCTCGACCCGGTGGCCACCAGCCGGGTGCTGGCCCGGCTGCGCGAGGGCGGGGCCGGCCAGGAGGACGAGCGACTGGCCCAACTCACCAGGCAGGAACGGCGGATCCTGGAACTGATCGGCGAGGGAATGACCAACCGGCAGATCGGCGGTGAACTCCACCTGGCCGAGAAGACGGTCAAGAACTACGTCTCCAGCCTGCTGTCCAAACTCGGCATGGCGCGGCGCACCCAGGCGGCCGCCTACGTCGCGCGGTTGAAGAGCGACCCGCAGAACTGACCGAGCAGAGCAGGTAAGTTCACGCTCTGTCAATGGTACCGATCGCGGCACGATCATCGGCACCCCGCTCACTACCGGGCAATTTCCGCCAACCGAGCCGGGGTTGGCGGCGACACTGCGATGATCGAGCGTGACAGAGAGTCAACTCACCTACGCCGCAACGGTATCGGAGGGACCGGATGCCTCCGCTCCCCCGGTCGGCACGCTCAGCCCCCCGGTCTCCCGATTCGTGATCGCACGGGTCCTGCTCAACTACCGCGCCGGGCGGCTGATCGAGGCGAGAGCGGTGGCCGAGGGTCTGCTCAACCGCGGCTACCGGGTGGTCACCACGGCCGGCGTCTACTTCCTCAAGTGCTACGTGGACCGCGCCACCGCCACCGTCCCCGCGATCACCGCGCAGCACCGGGCGACCACCGCACTGCACGCCCGGGGGCTGCCGACCGCACCGCCAGTGGCCGGCCGTGACGGGCGCACGGTCACCGACTGTGACGGCCGGCGGTTCGCGCTCTACCCCTGGATCCGGGGCGAGCACCGGCCCGGGGCCGAGCTGGAGCTGGTGCAGTGCGAGGAGCTGGGCACGCTGCTCGGGCGGTTGCACGGCGCACTCGCCGAGGTCTGCGCCCTGGTCGTACAACCGGACGGACAGCCCACCGCCGACCCGCGGGCCACCCTGGCGCTGATCGACGAGCTGCGCGGGCTGGTCCGCCGGCACCGCCCGTACGGCCCGTTCGAGCTGCTCGCCGAGGACCGGCTGGCCGAGCGGGCCGAGCTGCTCGCGGCCCACCGGCACCGCCGGCCCGCGCCGGACGCCGCCGGGCCGGCCGGCTGGGTGCACGGCGACTTCCACGGCCTCAACCTGCTGCACCACGGGCGGCGGGTGAGCGCGGTGCTGGACTGGGACCGGCTGGGCGTGCGGCCGCGCGGCGAGGAGGTGGTCCGCGGCGCCACGCTGATCTTCAACGACCCGGTGACCGGCGAGCTCGACCTGGCCCGGGTGCGCCGCTACGCCCGCGGCTACCGGGAGGCCACCGGGGCCCGGCCCGAGGAGCTGGCCGCCGCCGCGCACCGGGTCTGGTGGGAGCGGCTCAACGACTTCTGGATGCTCCGGTGGCGCTACCAGCGGGCCGACCCCCGGGCCGACCCGCTCTTCCCGGCCGCCGCCGCGCAGACGGTCTGGTGGTGCCAGGAGTACGAGCAGGTGCTGGACGCGTTCGTGAACTGACGCGTTCCCGAGCCGGGCGTGCCGGGCACGCGAACGGCGCCGCCGCCCGGACTGGGCGACGGCGCCGTTCCGTGCGCTACGGCAGGGGACTCACCGGCGGGACGGGCTTCGTCGCCGGCGGCGACGCCGGGTTGCTCGCCGGCGGAGTGGTCTCCGCCGGCGTGGAGGGCGTCGGCGGGGTCGACACCGGAGCCGAGGCGGACGCCGAGGCCGAGGCCGAGGCGGTGTCCGTCGGGGTCGACGAGGCGCTCGGGTAACGGGTCCAGCTCCGCCCACCGGTCGGGTAGCTGTCCCCGCCGCTGTCGGTCGGCGGCGTGCTGGGCGTGTGGCTGGCCCGGCTCGGCGTCGGCGTCGGCGAGGTCGACGGGCTGGTGGAGGGCAGCAGCGGCGTCGAGTTGTCCGAGCTGTCCGGCGAGGTGGTGACCACGCCGGGGGCGCCACCGCTGCCGGTACCGCTGCCGCTGCCGTTCAGCGCGAAGGCGATGCCGATCCCGCCGGCCACCACCAGCACCAGCCCGGCCACCCAGGCCAGCGCCCTGCGCCGGCCGCCGCCCGAGCCGCCGTAGCCGTCGTCGTCCGACCCGCCGGAGCCGCCCGAGCTGCCGTAGCCACCGCCACCCCCGCCGCCCGGGCCCTGGTAGCCCGTGGCCGGCGTCTGGTAGCCGGTGGCGCCGCCGTTCGGGTAGGGCAGCAGCGCGGTGGGGTCGGCGGGCCGCCCGGCCGCGCCGAACACCTCGGTGACCGCCGTGCCGTCCTTGGGCGTGCCCTCGTAGCCGTACTGGCCGGAACCGCCCGGCAGGCCGACGGTCGGGTAGCCGGCGCCGGCCGCGCCGTGCATCTCGCGCAGCGCGTGCTGCACGTGCGCGCGGAACTCCTCGGCGCTCTGGAACCGCTCGTCCGGGTTCTTCGCCAGCGAGCGCAACACCAGGGCGTCCAGCTGCTGCGGCACCCGGGAGTTGGCCTGCGAGGGTGGCACCGGCGCGTCCTGGACGTGCTGGTAGACCACCGAGAGCGGGGTGTCGCCGGTGAACGGCGGGCGCAGCGTGAGCAGCTCGTAGAGCATGCAGCCGGCCGCGTAGAGGTCCGAGCGGTGGTCCACCGGCTTGCCGAGCGCCTGCTCCGGCGAGAGGTACTGGGGGGTGCCCATCACCATGCCGGTCTGGGTCATCGTGCTGGTCGCGCCGGTGAGCGCGCGGGCGATGCCGAAGTCCATCACCTTGACCGCGCCGGTCAGCGTGATGGACACGTTGGCCGGCTTGATGTCGCGGTGCACGATGCCGTTGCGGTGGCTGTAGTCCAGCGCCTCCAGCACGCCGGCGATGATGATCAGCGCCTGGTCGACCGGCGGCGCCTCCTCGTCCACCAGCAGCTCGCGGACGGTCCGGCCCTCGACCAGCTCCATCACGATGTACGGCGTCGACTCGGTGCCGACCAGCTCCTCGCCGGTGTCGTAGACCGCGACGATCGAGTGGTGGTTGAGCGCCGCGACGGCGTGCGCCTCACGAGTGAACCGGAGCCGGGCGACGTCGTCCTGGGCCAGCTCCGGGCGGAGCAGCTTGACCGCGACGGTCCGGCCGAGCCGGACGTCCTGGGCCGCCAGCACCTCGGCCATGCCGCCCCGGCCGAGCCGGTGGGTGAGCCGGTAGCGGCCGCCCCCCAGCGTGCCGAGCGGCGCGGCGGTGCCCCGGCCCGGGGTGGCCGGGCCGTCGAAGACCGGGGGCTGCCGGACGACGTGCGTCTCGGCCGTGGCGTCCACCTCGCCGTCCGCCTCCGGCTCGGGCAGCCGGGGCGTCTCGCGGGTGGCATCGTCCTGCTCGGAGCCGGCGCCGGTGCCCGGGACGTGCTCACCCTCGCCGTCGCCCGGCTGCTGCGTCTGTGCCATTACTCCTCGCCCCGGGCCGACGCTCTGGTCGCGGCCGCCCTACTCGATTCACTCCTCCAGAACGCTACCGCCTCGGACACCCGGGCGCGGAATGCGTTCAGGAACCCTGCCCCGGGCCCGCGGACAGCCGCGCGGCCACCACGGCGGACCGCACCGCCCCATCCGTGGTGGACGAGTTGTCCTTGGCCTTGGTTGCCACGATCGCGATAATGATCACGATCAGCACGAACACGCCGACGATCACTCCGATCACCACCAGCGCCGTCGAGCACCCGCTGTTGTTCGCGGGCACCGGGCGGGCCTGCTGGTACGGCGCGGGGGCGGGCCGCGGGGCGACCGGCGCCGGTGCCGGTGCCGGCATCTGCTGCTGCGGGAAGGCCGGCTGCGGCGTCGGGAACTGCTGCGGCCGCGGGGTCTGGTACTGCGGCTGCGGCTGGAACGGCTGCTGCGCCTGCGGGAAGGCCGGCGGCGGCGTCTGCGGGCCGTACGGCGCCGGGGTGGCCGGCTGGTACGGCTGCTGGACCTGCGGCTGCGGCGTCCGGATGTCGCCGGCGACCTGCGGGAAGCCGGTCAACGAGGGGGACGCGTGGGCGGCCCGCGGGCCCTGGTTGATCACCAGCGGGGTGCTCGGCTGCAGCGGGTTGCCGCCCCGCTCGCCCGCGGCGACCCGCTCGACCTCCTCGCGCATCGCCTCCGCGGTCGGGAACCGGTGCGCCGGGTCCTTCCGCAGCGCGCGGGCGACCAGCGCGTCCACCGCCGGGCTGACCGCCCGGTTCAGGGCGGACGGCGGCGGCGGCTCCTCCTGGACGTGCTTGTAGGCGATCGAGAACGGCGAGTCACCGTCGAAGGGCAGCTGTCCGGTCAGCAGTTCGAAGAGCATGCAGCCGACCGAGTAGAGGTCGGAACGGGCGTCCACGCTCTTGCCGAGCGCCTGCTCGGGCGAGAGGTACTGCGGGGTGCCGACCACCATGCCGGTCTGGGTCATCGAGGTGACACCGGACTGCATCGCGCGGGCGATGCCGAAGTCCATCACCTTGACCACGCCCTTGGTGTTGACCATGACGTTGCCCGGCTTGATGTCGCGGTGCACCAGGCCCTGGTCGTGCGAGGTGTCCAGGGCGGCCAGCACCGCGGCGGTCATCTTCAGCGCCTGCTCGGCGGGCATCGCGCCGTGCTGGGCGATCGCGTCGTTCAGCACGTCGCGCAGCGAGCGGCCCTCGACGTACTCCATCACGATGTACGGCACGGTCGAGCCGTCCGGCGCGAACTCCTCGCCGCTGTCGAAGACCGCGACGATGTTGGTGTGCTGGAGGCGGGCCACCGCCACCGCCTCGCGGCGGAAGCGCTCCCGGAAGGACGACTCGCGGCCCAGGTCGGTGTGGAGCGTCTTCACCGCCACCTGGCGGTCCAGCACGGTGTCGTGGGCCAGGTGCACGGAGGCCATCCCGCCCTGACCCAGCAGGTGCCGGAGGACGTACCTGCCGTTGCCCAGCGCGTGCTGCTGAGGGTGGCCCTGCAGGGTGCTGCCGTCCTCGGTCATGGTCCTCTGCTTCCCCCTCGGCACGGCCGGACACCGGTGCCGCGACGTGGTTGATCGGATGCTCTGATCGGCTGCGCTGCCGGGTGATGCCGAACGGCCCGTCAGAGCCGCTCCCGGCGGCCCGCCGAGGCGGCCCGACCCGGCCGGCGGCCGTCGCGGCCACCGACAGGGGTCAGGGTATCGGCACCCGGCGACGACGCGGACCGCCAGGGCTGCCGGGGCGGTCCGGTTCGGCGGCCCGCCCCGGCCGTTCCCGCGCCGTTCGCAGACCGTTCCTACAAGGACCGACCCGCGAGGCCCCGCGGTTCGTCAGCGGTTCAGAGGTACGGACCGGACCGGAAGCCGCGGTTCTCGCCCGGCTCCTCGAAGTCGTGCTCCGCCCCCGGGCTACCGGGCGGCAGCGCCCGGCGCATCTGCTCCAACTGCGCGCGGGCCGCCATCTGCTGGGCGAACAGCGCGGTCTGGATGCCGTGGAACAGGCCCTCCAGCCAACCGACCAGCTGGGCCTGGGCGATCCGCAGCTCGGCCTCGGTGGGGACGGTGTCGTCGGTGAAGGGCAGCGAGAGCCGCTCCAACTCCTCGACCAGCTCGGGCGCCAGACCCAGTTCCAGCTCCTTGATGGAGCTGGCGTGAATGTCCTTCAGCCGGACCCGGCTGGCCTCGTCGAGGGGAGCCGCCCGGACCTCCTCCAGCAGCTGCTTGATCATGCTGCCGATGCGCATCACCTTGGCCGGCTGCTCGACCATCTCGGTCACCGGCAGTTCCCGCGGCTCCTCGCCGTCGCCGGAGCGGCCGAAGCCCCGGCCGGCGGCCCCGCCGACCGCCGTCCCGTCCGGCCCGACGATCAGCACCTGCGGCGGGACGCCCTGTGCCGTCCCGTCCGCTCCCGTCGATGCCTGATGCGGCTCCTGCTGCGGCCGTTCGTTCCGCGGATTAGTCATAGCTCCTTCATATGCTTCGGCGCTCCGGAGGGTCAACCGAGCACCGGCCGGCCCGGATTCCCGATCCGGGCCGGTTCAGCTCCGGCGCAGCCGCAGCCCCACCAGGGCCAGGCCGGCGCCGATCAGCCCGAGGCCCGCGCCGAGCGGGAACTGCAGGTCGGAGGGGTCGTTCCCGTGCGCGGCGGTCTGCGTCACGGGCGCGGGGACCGCGGGCGGGCCGCCCTCCACCGCCGGGGTGGGCGCGGGGGGCTCCGGCCCGGCCGCCACCGCCGGGCCGGCCGGGTCGGGGGTGCCGTCGGCCACCGCGCCGTGCGTGGCGGGGCCGGCCGGCGCGGCGTGCCACCGGCGGACGCGGCGCCGGGGCGGGCCGGCCGGACGGTGGGCGGCCCAGTGGTACGTCCGGTGCTCGGCGGACCAGGGACCCGGCGGGTCGGTGGGCCCGGCGGACGGCGTGCCGGGGGCGTCCCCGGGGCTGGGCGCGGCGCTCGCCCCCACCCACGGCGGCACCGCCGAACCGGGCGCGGCCTGGGCGGCGGCGGTCAGTAACACCGAGAGCAGCACCGGCGCGGTCAGCCCGACGCCGACGAGCACCCGGCCGCGCCGCCGTCGGGATCGGCGCCGGCCGGCCGGCGCGGGCTCCGGGCCGGCGCCGCGGAGCGGGAGGAGCGTGGACTGCGGGTACGGGATCGTGGCCACGGACAGACCCTTCCGACGGCCGACGCCCGAGCGGGGCACCGGCGGCAGGACAGCTCCGCACCAGCGTCACACAGTCCCCGCTCCCGGGCATGTCGGAGCCCGCGACCGACCGGCCGGTGGACTCTTCCGGCCATGGCCGGAAGAGTCCCGATTGGTCACCTGGCGCACCAGATGACTGGCTTGCCAGACTCACCACATGTATCTCGTTCACGCCTGCCTGCGGGGTCCGTCAGGGGCCGGGCTGCCCACCGACGCCGCGGACCTGGTGCGCTCCTGCGCCCACGCGACGGATCAGCTCGAGCACGTGGTGGCCCACCCCCGGGCCCGGCCCCACCCGGTGCTGGCACTCTTCGTGGTCGCGGACGGCCTCGGGGAGGCGGAGGCCCGGGCGCGGGCGGTCTGCCGCCGCGCCCTGGCGGAGCGGGCGGCCCTGGCGGGGTGGGAGCTCGTGGAGGCCCAGGTACCGCTGATCGCCCCGCTCTTCGAGCGGCTGCTGGCCTGAGGAGCGCCGGCTGACCGGGCCGGCCCGTCCGGGGCCGCCGTCCTCACGGTCAGCCCTGGTAGATCCCCGGCCAGCCGGTAGCCATACCGGCCGGCTCCTGGATGGTGCCCTGGGTGGTGGGCTGCACGACCCAGCCGCCGATCAGCGCGTTGGCGACGTCGTCCGAGGTGTTCAGCGGCTTCTGCGAGGCCATGTCCCCCTGGTACTTCTGGACCGCGTTGGCGAAGTCCTGGCTGTAGGCAGTGGTCGGCCTGGGGCTCCCGGTGGTCAGGACCTTGATCACCTGTTGGGTCAGGCCGATCTGCTGCTGGAACTGTTGGGGCGTCAGGGAGGTCTGGTCGGCCCACATCAGGGCCGCCGTGGCGCAGTAGATCTCGTAGTCGGGCTGCGCGTCGGCGTTGATGCCGTGGGTGTTGGGGATGAGCGGGAACGCGTACAGGGCGGCCATGGTCGCCCGTCCCAGCGTCCCGGGCTGGTCGCTCTTCGCGATGTTGCCGGGCCGGTTGCCGTGGCTGTCGGTGTCCCGCTGGAAGCAGGCGAGCGCGTTCACCGTGTTCTGGTCCATGACCCCGTTCCGGAAGCTCCCGACCGCGAGCTTGCACGGGTTGCTGCTCGCCAGGTTCGTCAGTCGGTGCTGGGCGAACTGCACGAACAGGTTGGGGCTGGTGGGCGTGGCGTTGACGCTGGTGATCGGGAACTGCAGCAGCGTCGTGGTGTCCGGGGTGCCGCTGCTGCCGCCACCGCCGCCACCACCCGGCGCGCCACCGCCACCACCACCCGGAGCGCCACCGCCGCCCCCGCCCGGAGCCGCCGGGACCGGGTTCGCGCCGCCCCCGGGTGCGACCGGCGCCGGACCCGTCGCCTGCGGCGCGGCCGGGTTCCCGGCGTCGGGTGCCACCGGCCCGCCCGGCTGCGGGGGCGCGGCGTTGCCGGAGGCGGGCTGCCCGCCCCCGCCGGTGGTCGGCTGCGGCGGCAGGGGGCTGCCGGCGTCGACGGGCTGCAGCGCCGCCGTCTGCGTCCTCAGCGCGGTGGCGGCGCTGGTCACCGAGGGCTTGGCGAGCATCCAGAGCGCGACGCAGGCGGCCACGATCGCGCCCAGCACGGCGAACAGCCGGGGGAACCACCTCGGCACGATCGCGCAGTGGGCGTACGTCCCCTCGACGGGCAGCGGCGCCAGCCCGGACCGCAGCACGTTCACGGAGAACGGCAGCACCTGCTTGACGCCGAACCAGCGGATCCGCTGCGTCCTGGCGGAGACCCGGACGAAGGCCGCCCGGCCCGCCTGGATCCGCAGCGAGGACGGCTGGAACTCGAAGTCCAGCTGGTTGCCGGCGTCCTTGCCGGCCAGCGACACGGTGACCGGTGTGTTGCCCAGGTTGTCCACGGCCAGCCACGGCCGGGCACGCAACCGGCCCTTGGAGACGGGCGGGACCAGTTCGGCGCGCAGCTCGCCGAACGGCAGCACGGACAGCACGCCCTCGACCACCGCGACCGCCTCCGGCTGCTCGGAGGGCAGCACCTGCAGGGCGAACGGGTGCGGGCCGGCCGCCGCGTCGGAGCTGCGCGGCACGTCGAAGTGCAGCTGGACGGTGGTTCCGGTGCCCGGGTAGAGGTTCACCGAGGCCGGCTCCACCCGGGCCCACGGCGCCGGCTCCCCCACCGGGACGAACCGGTACTCCTCGACCACGTCACCGGTGTTGCGCAGGCGCAACGAGACGGTGGCGGTCGTGCCGGCCTCCACCGTGGTCGAGGCAGGTTCGAGAGAAGTCCAGGTGCTCACCGGCGTACGGTAGCCCCGCGCGTCCCCGGGCCGGAGCGGGCGCCGAGCCCGGTCCGGGGGCATCGAAGGCTGCCCGATCGGGAAGCACGACGGACCATCACCCGCCCGCCAGTTCGACCCGGTAGGGCACGTGCGCCGGGCAGGTCCGCTGCACCAGGTCCTCGACCAGGTGCACGGTCGCGGGCCCGGCGGCGCCGGCCGTGACCCGGATGACGAGTTCGGCCCGCGCCGACCCGGGCAGCGGTCCGTTCGGGCTCGCCGACCAGCTCGAACCGCCGCTCTCGGTCACCTGCGCCTCGATGCCGAGCAGCCGGAGCTGCCTGGTCAGGCCGCGGACCGTGCCCGACTCGCGGTGGCGCTGGACCGCCCCCGCCACCAACTCCCGGTGCTGGTCCAGCGGGTGGAGCGGATCGAAGTCCGGCAGGTCGGCGGCGACCCAGCGGCCGAGCCAGCCGAGGAAGTCCCCGGGTGCCAGGGCCGGATCCAGGTAGCCGGGGAGGCAGTCGAGGACGGCGAACACCGGGGCCAGCACGTCGTCGAAGGCCGCGACGTAGCGCTGGGCGAAGTCCTCCCCCGCGTACACGTCGGGCAGCCGCGCGCCGAAGGGGTTGGGGCTCGCCAGGCCGTCCACCGCGTACCGCCGCGAGCCCGACCCGTCGGGGCCGCTCACAGCTCCTCCACCTTCACCTGGTGCTGGTGCGAGAAGACCAGCGCGTTGGGGTCCAGGTCGACCCGGCTGGTCGGGTCGCCGCGCTCACCGGTCAGCGGGTTGGCCGGGAAGAGCTGGACGTGGTCGACGAGTTCGACCCCGGGCAGCCGTTGCAGCACCGCGTACGCCTCGCCGGCCTGGACCGGCCGCCCGAACGGCCAGCCCTGCCCGTCGACCCCGCCGACCAGCGGGTTGAGGTAGCGGTAGAGGGCGTCCAGGGCGCGTTCCCTGACCTGCCCGACGGGCACGCCGCGCCGGGCCATCACCCGGGCCACCACGGTGATGCCCTGGTAGTAGGGCGGTTCCACGGTGAGCCGGGCCCCGATCGGCCGCCGCTCGTCCAGGTACTCGGCGATGCCGGACAGCAGCGCGTCCGAGGGCACCATCTGCTCGAAGCGCAGCCGGTCGCCCCGGTCCGCGACCACGCCCGGCACCACCAGCAGCCGCACTCCGCCGTCCCCGGCACCGCCCGAGGTCGGCAGCGCCCGGATCCGCGCCGCGGAGGGGGCCGCCTGGGCGGCCAGCAGCTCGTAGTCGGCGGCCGTGACGGCGCGGTCCTGGGTGCGCAGCTGGACGGGCCCGCGCAGCATCGCGGACCGCACGGTCTCGCCGTCCACGCCGCCGGACGCGCCCTCCCGGTTCTCCACCCGGGAGACGTAGGGGATGGAGGAACGCAGCACGGTCAGGGTGCGCCGGGCGACGTTCCCACTGCGCCCGCCGCCGGTCCGGTAGCGGCGGACCCTGATCCGCGCCCCCTTGGCCGGCACCGCGCCGTACTGGCGCAGCGAGCCGTCGACCTCGCGCAGCGCGGGGCCGAAGGAGAGCTCGCCGGCGGTGTGGTCGACGGTGAAGCAGCGGTCGTGGCCGGCGCGCCCGGCGAAGCTGCCGACCTCCACCCACTCCTGCCAGCCCTCGCCGTCGCTGACCTCGCACACCAGCGGGCCGTCCCCGCCGAGCAACGGGCGGCGGGCGAGCAGGAACGTCTGGCCGGGCGTGCCGGTGGACTCGCCGAGGTGCTCGTCGAGCACGGTGTCGGCGTGGACGGCGCCGACGGTGCCGCCGACCGTGCCGGCCGACACCGCGCGGACCGTCGGGGAGGAGGAGTAGAAGGGCTGCCCCGGGCGGCTCGCCACGGTCCGGCAGCGCAGCCAGCCCGCCCGGTGCCCGCCGATGGTGGCCACGGCGTGCGCGGCGGGGACGTGCAGCACGACGTCGCCGGGCCGGTTGAGCCCGCCGGTGCCGTCACTGTCCACCTCGCAGGGGTGCCAGTTGTCGCCGTCGTACGCCTCCCAGACCAGCGGCGGCTGCCGGGGGTCGACGCCGACGCCCTCGACGACGCTGTCCAGGCTCACCAGCACGGCACAGGACGGCACGGCGGCGGAGAGCCCGACCAGGAACGCGTCACCGACGGCCGGGGACTCGGCGAAGCAGGCGACGTCGCGTCCCTCGGCCAGCTCCTCGCTCCGGTCGGCCAGCCGCGTACCGACGGGCTGGGTCAGCAGTCGGGTGAACTCGCACGGAACGATGGCGAGTTCGGCGTCGGTGGCGAAGAGCACCCGGTCGGTGTGCCGGGTCGCGGCGGTGGAGACCTGGGTGCCGGCGCGCAGTCGCATCTCCTGCGCCTGCGGGGTGGACAGCCAGAAGGTGAGCTCGGTGCGGGCCGCGGCGGCCGGGAACAGCTTGACGCCGATCAGGTCGAGGAAGGCGAGGTAGTTCTTCTCCGGCACCCGGTTGAGCCGGTAGAGCAGCTGGTCGGTCATGTGGGCGAAGGCCTCGATCAGCGTCACGCCGGGATCGGAGACGTTGTGGTCGGACCACTCCGGGCAGCGCTGCTGGATGAACCTCTTCGCCTCGTCGACGAGTTGTTGGAAGCGGCGGTCGTCGAGGTTGGGGGCGGGCAGGGCCATCAGCGTGCGGTCTCCTGGACGTGGGGGGACGGGTACGGGTCGGCCACCGTGCCCGGTTCCGGCTCGTGCGCCGGAATGACGTAGAAGGGGAACACCAGGCTGCGCGGGTTGTTGGTGCCGCGCACGGTGTAGCGGATGTCGATGTAGAGCGTGCCGTTGTCGACGCTGTCGAAGGCCACGTCGACGGTGTCCACGGTGATCCGGGGCTCCCAGCGGTCGAGGGCCCGGCGGACCTCGTAGCAGATCCGGCCGGCGGTGCCGGCGTCCGCGGGCGCGAAGACGTAGTCGTGGATGCCGCAACCGAACTCCGGCCGCATCGGTCGCTCGCCGGGGGCGGTGGCCAGGACCAGGCGGATCGCCTCGGCGATCTCCCGGTCACCGCCGACCAGCGCGATCGCCCCGGTCGCGTCCAGCCGGGGCGGGAAGGCCCAGCCGGAGCCGATGAAGAGCTCGGGCATCAGGCACCCCCGATCAGCACGGTCGCGTCACCGGCGCTGATGAAGGTCTCGCAGACCAGCTTGTCGCCCTCGCGCGCGGCCGGGAACCCGCCGATCAGCACCTCGCCGCCGAGCGGCACGGAGGGCAACACCACGTTGCCGACCAGCAGTTCCACGTGCGGGTCGCACACGCCGACCGTGCCGACGACGGCGGCGGGCTCACCGCCGATGAGCACCGAGGTGACCCCGACCAGCGGGCCGGGCACGGCGGGCATCTTGGCCATCGCCCGGCCGCCGGGCGGGCCGACCGTGCCCGTGGGCGGGCCGGGCAGCACCGACGTGTAGATGTGGCTCGTGCTGTCGCCGACCCTGGCGGCCGCTGGCATCCGTTGCCCCTTTCTCCGATGTCCGACGTGCGGTCAGTTGAGCTTGATCAGTGGCGCCTTGACGACCACGTCGGCGTCCCCGTCGATGCTGACGCTGCCGCCGGTCAGCTTCAGCGCCCCCGCGCCCGCGTCCAGGGTGATGCCGTTGCCGGTCACGGTGACCTCCTCCTTGCCGGTGATGGTGATCTTCCCGTCGCTGTGCACGGTGATCACGGTCTGCTGCCGGTCGAGCGCCACGGTCAACCTGTCGTCCCCGGTGGAGATCCGCACGCCCTGGGTGACCCCGACCCCCGCGCCGCGGCCCCCGCCGGACGCCGGGGCCGCCCCCAGCAGCTCCATCCGGTCGCCGACCCGGGACGACAGGGTGCGCACCGCCACCTTGCTCCCGTCCACCAGCGCCACCGGCAGTTCGGTCGGGCTGTCCACGCCGTTGTAGAGGCCGCCCAGCACCACCGGCCGGTCCAGCAGGCCCTGCTCGAAGGCGACCAGGACCTCGTCGTCGATCTCCGGGCAGAACAGGCCGCCGCCCTTCGTCCCGCCGAGCTGCATGGTGCGCACCCAATCGCTGACGTACGCGGGGTCGCCGCCCTCCGCGCTGTCCGACAGCCACGGGAACTTCAGCTTCACCCAGGCCTGCTCGGCCTGCGCCGGATAGCCGGACGGCGGGTTCTGCCCCGGACGCAGGATGTCCACCACCACACCGGTCGCCACCGACGGGACCCGTGGTGAGCGGGCCGGCGCGCCGGCCCCCGAGGCCAGCCCGGCCAGCGTGCGGTTCTGGCGTCCGCTCACGGTGATCCGGGTCTCGTAGCCGTAGCCACGCTGGTAGGTGTGCAGGCTGCCGGTCACGGTGTACTTGCCGTCGAACGGCACCCCACCGCCGCTCACCGCCACCGGCAGCCCGATCCGCAGCAGCGGGTTGCCGACCGAGGTGATCTCCAGCTCGCCCAGCGCGGCCGCGGCGTCGGCGGCCAGCGCCGTCGCCACGGCGTTCGCCTGCGCCGCGGTACCGTACGGCACGTCCGCCACGATCGTCCGGGCCGGCGCGAAGGGGCCGGTGGCCCGGGCGGGCGTCAGGCCGAACTGCGACTCCGGGCTGGGCGCCACGGTGACCGGGGCCTGGACGGCCGTCTTGGTGGCCACGTCCCAGCCGCGCACCTCGACCGTCGCCACCTGGTTCACCGAGCTCGCCAGCAGGCGCATCGCGTGCACGTTCTTGCCCAGGTCCAGCACGTACGGGCTCTGCTGCGGATCGGTCGAGGTCGCCGGGGCCGAGGACGCCGGGACCGGCCTGGTGAAGTGGAATACCCCGTCCCGCACGAACATCTCCCGGCCGTTCTCCACCGCCAGGGTGCGCAGGAAGTCCCAGTCCGAGACGTTCGGTTGGGTCGCGTACTCGTACTCGGTCTCGGTGTCGTCGATGCTCAGCTCGGTGACACCGGCCGCCTCCAGGACGACGCCGGCGATCTCCGAGGCCGTCATCTGCGGGTAGCCGGCGATGTGCCGACCGCGCTGGAGCCGATGCGACACGTCCAGCGCGCGGACCGTGGTGTAGCTGCCCATGGCGTCGAACTCGGCCTCCAGGCCCACGACCTCACCGGTGAACAGCGGACGCGTCCCGCTGCTGTCGCTGGTGGCGACCATGACCGTGAACTTCCCGCCGATGGCGAGGCCGGTGTCGCCGACCAGCGTCCGGGACGGGTCGAGGAAGCGCACCACGGCCGACGCCGGCAGACCCGGCCCCTCCTCGATCCGCAGCTCCTTGGGCACGTTCGCCCACGCCGGCGGCAGCGGACCCGGGACGCCGATGACGAAGCCGACCCCGTCAGGACCTACCGACATGCCGTCACCCCGCCCTGAGCTCTTCGGCCGCCGGCACCAGCAGCTCGGTGCCGGGACGCAGCCGCATCGGGTCGTCGATGCCGTTGGCCTCCGCGATCACCCGCCAGGCCGTCGCGTCGCCGTACTCGCGGTGCGCCAGCAGCTCCAGGCTGTCGCCGCCCACCACCTGGTGCACCCGACGGGCGGTCAGCGCGCCCGATGTCGGGTTCTGCCGGGGCATGGTGGCACCCGCCTCGGTGATCTGGATCGCGCACGACGCGCGCAACGGCTGCCCGGCCGTGTCGAACAGCGAGTACGTCGCGTTCGCGCTCGCCAGGTAGCCGAAGAACGCGACACTCTGGAACGGACCCCACTCGAACCTGATCCAGGGCGCGCACGGCGCCTTCGCCGAGATGCTCGCGGTCGTCGGCAGGCACCAGTTCAGCAGCGTCTCCACGGCGGTGGCCACCGAGTCGTCGTGATCCGCGGTGGCGTCCAGGAACAGCTCCACGTTCAACTGGCGCGGCCCGGCGCCCTGGAACTGCGGCTTGCCGACGGACTCCGCCGCCGCCTGCCGGTTCTCCGTCCACGACGCGCTCTTGCTCAGCGTCAGCGTGTGCGGATTGAACTGGAAGGTCAGCCGGCCGAGTTGGCCGCCAGGGGTGAGGCTGTCCCCGGTCGGCGGCTCGTACGCGGAGAGCGTGGCCTTGGTGGGAGGCGCCGTGGTCATCGAACCCGTCCTTCCTCGGCGGCTGCTGGGTGTAGGTGTCGTCGAACGGGGTGGGTCACAGGAACCCCTGGTGGGCGAGCTCCACGCTCTCCATCGCCACCTCGGAACGGGTGGGGTCGAAGGACGGGCCGCTCCAGCGCGCCAGGACCACCTGGTTCAGCGACCAGGTGGCGATGGTGGTTCGCAGGGTCGAGTCCAGGGCGGTGATCTGAGCGGTTCCCCGGGTGACCCGCTGCTGGAGTGCGGTCAGGTAGGTGGCGATCTTGGCACTGTCGGGGGTCAGGCCGCGGCTGAGCGTCACGTTCGGGAAGGTGACCCTGGTCGGCAGCTGCCAGACGAACCCGTTGGCACCGCCCTCGGCACGCTGCTCCAGCTCGACCTGGGCGCCCAGACCGCTGCAGGAGGTGAAGACGCCCAGGTCGATCCCGGTGATCTGCAGCCGGAAGTGGACCGTTGTCCCCGGGTAGTTGCCGGTCATCCCGTCACCGCTCCTCGTTCATCGCTCATCGTCCTTCGTCCACCGCTCACCTGTCGCCGTCGAGGAGCCGCCCCGCACGCTCGCGCCCCGACCACAACTCGGCGCGCAGCAGGCGCCCCATCGGCGGGGCCAGCAACCGGGCGAGCTCGTCCAGGTGCTTGCGCTCCAGGGAGGCGATGAGGCGCTCGGCGGGCCGCGCCTTCCCCTGCGCCTCAGGTGGCGAGGGCGGTGCCGACGCCGTGCTGGGTGCGGCGGCGGTGGGGGCGCCGGGCCGGGCCGGGCTGCTCTCGAACTCCTGCCGCTGCTCCGGCTGTTGCCACTCGACGGGCTGCGGGTCCACCGGCCGCTGCTGGTCGGACCGCGGTCGCTGGACCGGCAGCGGCATGCTCGGCCCGCTGCGGACCGGGCGCTCCCGCAGCCGCTGGACGAGCGGGGCGCTGGGAGCGGGCACCGGTGCGGTCCCTGGTACGGGAGTTGGCGGTACGGGAGTTGGCGCCGCCACCGCGGCGAGCGGCTCGGCGGCGCCTGACGCTGATCGGCCCACCGGCAGAGCGGACCGCTGGACCGACTGCGCCTGCGGTGCCTGAAATGATTGAGGTGCCTGAGGTGCCTGAGGTGCCTGAGGTGATTGAGGTGCCTGCGGTGCCTGAGATGCCTGCGCTGCCGGACGCGTCGGGGACCAGGTCGCCGTGTGCCGGTGCGGCGCGGCCGCGGGCAGCGGCGTGGCCGGCCGGCCAGGTAGCGACGGCCCGGCGGACGAGGCGATCGGCGACGCGGAGGGCCGCACCACCGGAACGGGTGCGGCGCCTGTCGCGTCGGCGCGGCCGGACCGCGGGCCCGGCGCTGCAGTGGTAGCGGCAGTGGTAGCGGCAGCGGTCTGACGCTGGACCACGGGGGGCCGGGAGTCGGCCGCCGCCGGCGGATCCTGCGACGCCTGCCGGGCGGGGGTCCGCGGCAGGGACGGGAGATCGGGCGACGACGTGCGGCTCTCGGCACGAGCGGTCCCGCGACGTGACAGCAGACGCTGGACCGGGCCGGGACGGCTCGGGGCGGCCCCGGGGGACGCGACCGCCGCACGGAGCGCGGGGTTCGCCCGGCCTTGGCCCGGTCCGTCCGTCCGGACGTCCGGTCCGGGCGGCGGAAGGGGCAACCGAGCCGCCCGGTCGGGAGCGGCGCCCGGCGGCGGGTTCTCCGCCGCGCCGGGCGTAGTGCGACCGGCGGGCGACGCCGACGTCGAACGGCCCGCCCGACGCTGCACCGGCGCGGCGCCCACCTGCGGTGCGCGGCTGCTCGTCGCCGTCCGGCCGGCGCGGCCGACCTGCCGGCCGGCTCCGGAGGCGCTCGGAGCAGGCGAGGCGGCCTGCGAGGAGACCGCCGCCCCGCCGCCCGCCTCCGGTTCACCCGTGCGCACCCAGCGCAGCGGAACGGCGGCCGGACTCGCCGGCACCGCCGCTGCCGGGGGTCCGGAAGCAGCGGCCTCGGAGGCGTGTGCCGATCCGTCCACGGCCCGCTGGACCGCCATCGGCAGCAGCGGCCGATCCGCGAGCAGGCCGGCCTGCCGCGTCGGCACGCTCGGCCCGGACGGCACCGGGGGGTCAGTGGCCGTGACGTCCCCCGAGGCGGTCAGCGCACGCGCCACCACGAGCGGAACCGCGCCCGCCGTACGGCCCATGCCCGCCGTACCGCCGCCCGTACCGCCCGTACCGCCCGCAGCCGCCGCTCCCCGTGCCGGCATCGCAGCCGCCTCCGCCCGAGCGGGTGGCGCCGACGTCTCGCCTCGTTGCACCACAGGGCCGGGAGCCGGGCTCGCGGCCGAGGAACCCCCGGCAGCACCACCGCCGCTCCGCTGTGCGGTGACGGGCATGGCGGCGAGCGGCGCACCAAGCCCCGAACGCGACACCTCCCGGACAACGGCAGCGCCGACGACACCCTCATCCGCGGTCTCCGGCGAAGCCGAGCGCCGCACGCTGACGGGCATCGCGGCGAGTGGCGCACCGAGCCCCGGACGCCGGACCTCCGGGGCGGCGGCAGGACCGAGGACACCCGGACCCGCGCCCTCCCGCGGAACCGACCGCTGCGCGGTGACCGGCGAGGAAGCACCGACGAGCGGCGCGTCCGGACCCGACGCCTCCGGCGCACCCGCGCCCGCAGCCTCCCGCGAAGCCGACCGCTGCACACTGACCGGCATCGCACCCAACGACGCACCCGCGCCCGACGCCTCCCGCGAAGCCGACCGCCGCACGCTGACGGGCATCGCACCCAACGACGCACCCGCGCCCGACGCCTCCGGCGCACCCGCGCCCGCAGCCTCCCGCGAAGCCGACCGCCGCACGCTGACGGGCATCGCACCCAACGACGCACCCGGACCCGACACCTCCGGCGCACCCGCGCCCGCAGCCTCCCGCGAAGCCGACCGCCGCACGCTGACCGGCATCGCACCCAACGACGCACCCGGACCCGACACCTCCGGCGCACCCGCGCCCGCAGCCTCCCGCGAAGCCGACCGTTCCGCGGCCCGCTGCACCGCCGTCGCCTCACGCCCCAGCGTCCCCCGGACGGCGTCCGGTGCCGGTCCCGATGCCGACGCCACCGCCGGCACACCCGTCGTCGCGACACCCGACGAGGGCTGACCGCTCCCGGACGTCTCGCCCGCGTCCCGCGCCACCGCACCTCGGCCGGTCCCCGGTCGCGCCAGCAGCGGCAGGTCACGCGCCAGGCCCGGCACCTCGGGAGCCGACGTCAAGGCCGCGCTCCGCCGCTGCACCGGCGCCGAACGCGACGTCTCACCCTCCACGGCACGCGACACCACGGCACGCGACACCGCGAGTCGCGGCAGGCGCGTGGCCCGCGCGCCGTCCTCGGAGCTCCCGGCGGGCGCGGCCTCCGGGCCGCGGACAGGTGTGGGCAGCGCGGGCCGGAGCGCGACGACCCGGTGCGCCGCCGTCCCCGCCGCACCTCCCGCACCGCCCGTCTCCGCCTCCGCCGCCGAGGGCACCCCGCCGCCCGGACCGCCCGCCGCGACCGGCTCGTCCAGCGGACGGACGTGCGGCAGGCCGCGCCCGGGCGCCCGTTGGATCGCGGTCCCCGGCGCCGGGCCCAGCAGCCCGTGCAGCAGCCCCGACGGCGCCTCGGAGCTGACCCGGTGTCCCAGTTCACCCCGGAACGAAGGGTCGCGCCGCGTCACCAGGCCGCGTTCGAAGGCGGCCGGGTCGTTGACCGCCGTGCGACCCACGACCGCCCGCCGCAGCACCGGCACGCTCAGCCAGGCCGGCTCCGGCCGCGACCGAGCACCGGTCGGGGCCACCCCGGAGGCCGCCGCCTCCGCAGCGGCGACCGGCTCCGCTGCGACGACCGGCTCCACGGGCGTGCGGCGGCCCCGGCCCAGCCGATCTCGCAGTGCCACGTCCGCTCACTCATCCTTCGTTGATCCGGGTGTTGATCCTGGCGATCTCCTCGACCCACCGCCCCCGCTCCGCGTGGGTGAGGTCGAGGATCGGGTCCTGCTGCCAGTGGAAGTGGTAGGCGATGTACGCGATCTCCTCGTACAGACGGTCGACCGCGTACGTCACGATTCCCCCAGGCGCCCCCCGGCCAGATCGACCTCGAAGGCCGCGTCGCAGGAGGGGCAGTTGACCGCGGCCCGGGTGTGACCCTCGGCGTTGATCCGCCGGTAGAAGTCCTGGAGGAAGGCGAGGTCCGAGGCGAACAGTTCCTCGACCACCTCCGCCCCCGGGTTGACCAGCGTGCCCAGCCGGGTGATCACCGTGCCGAGCAGCACCACGGTGAGGTACGCGGGGTTGTTCTTCACCCGCAGGTCGATCAGCGGCATCAGCTCGTCGCGGGCGGTCGCGAGCCGCATCGCGCCGTGCCGGTGCACGACGCCGGTGGGGTCCACGTAGCCGCGTGGCAGCTCGAACTCGAACTCGGTGCGCAGCGGCTGCGGGCTGACCGACGGTGGTGCCTGGTACGGAGGTTGCCGCATGACCGGGTCCGGGTCGAAGCCGTCCGGGACCGGCCCGGCACCGCCCTCGGCCGGCTGGCCGAGGGCGGTGCCGCTGACCGTGCGACGCCTCACTTGAGGGTCACGTCCTCGAACACGATGGTGACCTTCTCGATCGCCGGCTGGGAGTCACCGGCCTTCAGCGAGGGCCCCTCCCACTTCTTCACCCAGGCGTTCTCCAGGGTGATGTGGCGCACCGGGTTGCCCTGCGAGTCGCTCACCAGGATGGTGATCGACTGACGGGCCGAGGCCACGTCGCCCTGCAGGAACGACTTGTCCAGCCACTGGGTGAAGACCGGGCTCTGACCGAGCCCCCGGCTGATGGTGATCTCGCCGCCCTTCCGGGCACCGGCCAGCTTGCGGACCACCATCTGGCCCGTCGAGGTCACCTCGTAGTGGTCGATCGCGTCCATCTCGAAGCTCAGACCGCTGACTTCCTGCACGGTCTCGACCTGGTAGCCACCGAGCTGGACGGTGAACCTGTGGGTGGCAATGGCCAAAGCCAACCCGTTGCTCGGGGTCGTCATCCGGACCACACCGCCTTTCCTGGAACTGGGAGGGAAATGACAGGACTACTCACGACTGCGCGCCGCTCGTCGCCGCGGCTCGCCGCTACTCGTTGACGAGGCTGCTGTTGTCCGAGAACTGCGACAGCCGGAACACCACGAACTCCGCGGGCTTCACCGGGCAGATGCCGATCTCGCAGACCACCTGGCCGAGGTCGACCGACGCCGGCGGGTTGGTCTCGGCGTCGCACTTGACGTAGAAGGCCTGCTCCGCGGTCGCCCCGAACAGCGCGCCGCGCCGCCACTCCTCCCGCAGGAAGGCCGAGATGTCGCGGCGGATGCTGATCCACAGCAGCTCGTCGTTCGGCTCGAAGACGGTCCACTGGGTACCCAGCAGGATCGACTCCTCCAGGTAGTTGAAGAGCCGCCGCACGTTGATGTAGCGCCAGGCCGGGTCGGAGGCGAGGGTGCGGGCGCCCCAGACCCGGATACCGCGGCCGGGGAAGGCCCGGATGCAGTTGACGCCGATCGGGTTGAGCAGGTCCTGCTCGCCCTTGGTCACGTTGATCTGGAGGTCGATGGCACCGCGGACGACCTCGTTGGCCGGCGCCTTGTGCACCCCGCGCTCGCTGTCGTTCCGGGCCCAGACGCCGAGCATGTGCCCGCTCGGCGGGACGAAGCGGTTCTGGCCGCTGCTCGGATCGAAGACCTTGATCCACGGGTAGTACAGCGCGGCGTACTTGGAGTCGTAGCCGGCACCCTCCTGGCGCCACTCCTTGACCTGGCGGGGGCTCAGGTCGGGCAGCGGGTCCAGCACCGCGACCCGGTCGCCCATCAGCTCGCAGTGCGTGATCATCGCGAGCTGCACCGCCTTGACGCCCTCCTCGTCCAGCAGGCCCTGCTGGTAGGCGGCCATCAGGTCGGGCACGGCGACCATGGTGATCTCGTCGATCGACTCCAGGCCGGTGAATCCGCTGCGGGCGTCGGCGTCACCCACGTACTCGGAGACCGAGATCCCGGCCGGCACCAGCTCGGCGGCGGCCGGCGGCACGACCAGCGACACGGTCTGCTTCTGCGGCCGGGCCAGCGCGCCGGTGGCGGACGCCGCCTCCTCCACCACGATCAGCGCCGAGCGCTCCCTGACCTGGGTGACCACGTAGTTGCGGGCGCTCTTCTTCGCCGAGACGTCGAACGTCTCGACCGGCTTGCCGCCCTGCTTGACCACCAGCTTGAAGCGGTCCTCCGCCGGGTTCTCCCCATCGGCGTCGGCCACCTCGACGGCGATCTCGCCCTCGACGCCGCCCAGCGCGGCCACCTGGAAGGCGCCCAGCGCCACCGGCTCACCGGCCACCAGGGCCTTCGGCCGCGCGGTCGCCCCCGTCTGCTTCGCCTTCGCCGCCGCGCCCACCTCGGCGCCGACCCGCACCACGTAGGCGATGCCACCGCCGTTGGCGAAGTACCCGTACACCGAGTGGGCCAGGTAGGAGCCGTCCACGAAGCCGCCGAAGGCGTCCACGAACTGGCTCCACGTCGTCACCAGGGTCGGCGTGTGGAACGGCCCCTTCTCGGCGAAGCCCACAAAGGCGGCGACGGAGGTCCCGACACCCTGGATCGGGCGGGGGCCGCTGGCGACCTCCTCCACGTAGACACCTGGAGACAAGTACTGCGGCATCCTTGGCGCTCCTCTTCGACCGGATTGCACGACAGCACCAAGGCTCGCGGGACGATCCGGCCGGCGGAAACGACCACCGACTCCGGCGGGGGGCAGCGCTACCTGCCCGTTCGGGCAACGCGGTCGTGGGCCGGACCCCTCAGGGACCGAAGGCTTCCCGCTTGCGGTCGGCGTACTCCTCGTTCTTGCCGTGCATCACCGCCTTGAAGGACTGTGCCCCGTCCGAACTCGCCCCGTACATGGCGAAGTAGCCCAGTGCCTTGCCGAACTCCTCGGCCGCGAAGTCCGCCGCCGCCTCGTACGTCAGCGTGTCGTCGCCGTCGCGCACCACCACGCAGGCGAAGTGGTTCTCCCAGCCGTCCTTGTGCTCGAAGTCGACGTAGTGCTGCTCGCCCGGCTCCGGCCGGTCGACCTCCCTGCTCAGGTTCTCCGGGCTGAGACCGGTCAGCCGCATCGCCGTCTGCTTGCAGTCGTTCGGCACGGTGATCACCAGCTGCCGCAGCGCCGACTCGGCGTCGCCGGAGATCTCGATGAGCCGGTTCGCGCAGGCCCGCGCCAGCTCCTGCAGGAGGTCGAGCGCGGCCTGCACGGTGGCCCCGGGCGCGTTGAGCGCCCTGAGCCGCTCCTCCCGGCCGCCCGTCCCGCCCCAGGCCAGGCCCACCGTCTTCGAGATCAGCCCGGTGGTCCGGCCGACCTCCGGGAGCGACAGCCTCGCCGTCGGGCCCTTCCTGGACAACTCCTGGTACAGGACGGTCACTTCCGCGTTGTTGCGCACCCAGTCGCCCACCCGGGCCTGCTGGTACGCCCTCAGCTTGTCCTGGCGGCTCCCTTCGCTGTCGCCCAGGACCGGCTCGTGCGCGGCCCGGAGCGGCGCCCGGACCTTGTCGGCGCTCTTGTAGACCACCCGGACGAGCTGCATCTGACGTCCGTTCACCATCGCCATGGGCGCGGCGGGATCCAGGGTCACGGCCACCCGTTCCAGGAGGTCGAGTCGTTCCGCCGCCCGGCCGACCAGCTCGGGTGTCGCGTACGCCGTGCTCCGGTCCTTGAGCACGATCCCGCCGTTGCCGGAGACGGCCGCGAACTGCCCACCGGTGTCGTCCGGGACGTGCTCGGCGTAGCGCTGCACCGGAACCGCGTGGTCCCGCGCGGGCCGGTCCTGCCCCAGCAGCCGCCCCACCGCGGCGTTGCCCACGGTCCGCTGCAGGTAGGCGATCGAGCCCCCTGCCCCGCCGTCCACCGCCGCGGTACGGACCGGCGAGCGGCCCTGGACAGCGTGGTGTTGTTCGTCGTGTGCCTGCACTGCTGACTCCTCGGGCTCCTCGGCCGGGCGACGGGACCGCCCACGGCCACTGATCTCACGGTGAACTCCGGCGTCAGCCCGGGGTGGTGGCCCATCGCCCGAACTCGCTCGGCAGCACGAGCCGCCCCAGCTTGCGGTACTCGCGCTGGACGGCGGCGACCAGGTCGCCCGTGCCGAGCGGGCGGTCGGCGGCGGCGGCGAGGTAGCCGGCGGTGACGGTACAGGCGCGGATGGAGCCGCCGGCCAGGTCGAACCGGGCGCAGAAGTCGAGGTCGAGGTCGGCCGCGCGGGGGACGGCCGGGCCCAGGCAGCGGTCCCAGAGGGCGCGCCGGTGTTCGGGGTCGGGCATCGGGAAGTCCACGATCAGGTCCAACCGCCGGGTGAACGCCTCGTCCAGGTTGGCCCGCAGGTTGGTGGTGAGGATGGCGATGCCGTCGAAGGACTCCATCCGCTGCAACAGGTAGGCGCTCTCCATGTTGGCGTAGCGGTCGTGCGCGTCCTTGACCTCCGAGCGCTTGCCGAAGACGGCGTCGGCCTCGTCGAAGAGCAGGATGCCGTTGATGCCGGCCGCCTCGGTGAAGATCCGCTCCAGGTTCTTCTCGGTCTCGCCGACGTACTTGTCCACCACCGTGGAGAGGTCGACCACGTACAGGTCCAGGCCCAGGTCGGCGGCGATGACCTCGGCGGACATCGTCTTCCCGGTGCCCGAGTCGCCGGCGAACAGCGCCATCACGCCCCGGCCACGCCCGCCGCCGGGGCGCATCCGCCACTCGCCCAGCACCTGGTCCCGGTGCCGGGCGCGCAGCGCCAGGTCGCCCAGCTGCCCGGCGACGGCCGGTGGCAGGACCAGGTCGTCCCAGCCGACCGCGGGCTCGATCCGGCGGGTCAACCGCTCCAGGCCGGCCGCGTTCTGTGCCCGCACGCCCGCCCGCAGGTGGCCGGGCGCGACCGGCCGGCCACCGTCCAGCAGGGCCTGCCGGCCCGCGGCGCGGGCGGCGCGGCCGATCTGGTCCGGCGTCAGCACGTAGGGAGCGAGCAGGACCTCGGCGTCCAGGGACGGGTCGGCCGGAGCTTCGCCGAGCGCGGCGTGCCAGAGCGCGGCCCGTTCCGGGACGGTGAGTTGGGGCGCCGCCAGCAGCAGCGGGCTGTCGTCGGCCCAGCGCGGGTCCCACGCGGTCCGGCCGTGCAGCAGGACCGGCACGGGCAGCAGCGCGAGCTCCCGGAGTAGGCGGGCCCGCGCGGCGGGGTCGGTCCCGTCGAGCGCGTCGACCGGTCCGGCCACCAGGCCGCCGCCGTGCAGCCGGGCCTCCCGGGCGGCCGTCGGCAGCAGCTCCTCCGGGTGCGGCCTGGCGACGAGCGCGGCCAGATCCAGGCAGACGGCCGGCCGCTGGGCCAGGTCCAGGGCGGTGGCCGCCGTCGCCGCGGCGCTGCCGCCGGGCTGTTCCCGCAGGTAGGCGAGGTGCACGCCGGACTCCACGGCCTGCGCGAGCGACCGGGCGGTCGCCGTGGGCGTGTGGGTCGGGGTGGCGAGCAGCCCGCGTAGCGCGGGGTCCGGGGCGTCGTCGCCGAGCAGGTGGGCGGTGATCCGGTCCGGCACCCGCAGCGTGCGGGTGAGCACCGGCCGGTCACCCTCCTCGACCATCAGCAGCCCGCCGGCGACCAGCGGCGCGGACGGCGCGAGCCGGCCGCGGACCGGACCGGTGAGCGGGTCGCAGCCGAGCAGCAGGCAGGCCAGGTCGAGGGTGGGCCGGCGCCGGGTCAGGTCGTCGTTGAGGTAGCCGTAGAGCCGCTCGAAGCGGGCGTCGGCGTCCGGCAGCAGCGCGATCAGCAGGAGCTCGAGGTCGAGCGGGGTGAGCGCGAAGTCCCGGGCGAGGCGGTGCAGCGGCGACCGCGGGTCGGGAGCGGTCGCCGCGGGCTCGGCGGGGGCGGGGAGGCCGGGGTCCGCGCCCGAGCTCGACCGCCTGTCGACCAGGTGGTGGGCGGCCTCCGCGGAGAGGTGCAGTCCGCGCAGCGGGTCGTCCGGCTGCGGGTCGGTGGCCCGGCGGTGCTCGACGGCCGCCCGCACCCGCCGTTCGATCCGGGCCAACCCGGCGAGCAGGTCGTCGGGTTCGGCGGCGGCCGGCGGTGCGACGGTGGTGGTCATCGGCGGATCCGTCCCTGCTTGCCCTCCAGCGCGGCGGCGCCGCGCACGCGCCGCACACCCACCGGTGCGGCGCCGGGCAGTGCGGAGTGCGCCGGCTCGTCCTCGAAGCGCGGGCGGCGGTTCTCGTCCGCGGCGCCGGTGTCGTCGGTGAGCCGCAGCAGCAGGGCGTCGGTGACCAGCGGTGCGCTCCGCCGCCGGGCGGTGCCGATCGGCGCGGTGACCACCAGGTCGATGGAGGGCTTGAGCTCCCCGCCGAGCGCGGACCAGAGGTCGGCGAGCCCGCGGCCCTCGGTGGGCGGCACGGCCGCGGTGTAGGGCAGGGCGACGCCGAACTCCGCGAGGGATCCGGTCAGTCGCCCCGGCTCCAGCGACGACTGCCGCAGCAGGCCGGCGAGCAGGACCGACAGCAGCCGGTGCTCGTCCTGCGGGCGCTTGGTCCAGGCCGTCACCAGGTAGGACAGCGCGAACCAGTTCGGCGGGTCGACCTCGGCCACCACCTCGCCGTCCTCGCCGAGTACCCGGTGGGCACCGGCCGAGCGGCGGCTGAGGTCCTCGCGGAGGTCGTAGAGGAACAGGTTGATGGTGGGGGCGTTGCGCCGGGCGGCCCAGTCCCGGGTCGGGGCGTCGAAGACCACCTCGACGTCGGTACCGTCCAGGATCTCCCGGGCCAGCAGGGCGTGCAGGGCCTCGTCGACTTCGTGGATCATCGCGTTCCGTTCGTGCCGCTCGGTTGCGGGAGCACCGCCTCTTGCGGTGCCGCCGTCAGATCAGGCCGTGGCGCAGCGCGTAGGCGACCGCGTGCGAGCGGTTGCGCAGTTGCAGGCGGGCCGTGACGTTGTAGAGGACGTTCTTGACGGTCCGTTCCGAGTACGCCAGCTCCTTCGCGATCTCACGGGTGTCGTGTCCCTCCGACAGCAACCGCAGCACCTCGACCTCCCGGGTGTGCAGGCCGGCGAAGGAGATGCCGTTCGGTTCGAGGACCTGGCGCTGGAGCCGTCCCATCTGCTCCATCAGCC
Organism: Kitasatospora sp. NPDC024654; assembly: GCF_055559155.1. NCBI lineage: Bacteria > Bacillati > Actinomycetota > Actinomycetes > Kitasatosporales > Streptomycetaceae > Kitasatospora > Kitasatospora sp. NPDC024654. The sequence goes on along the minus strand of NZ_JBVHLF010000005.1, from coordinate 159,047 downwards.
GGCCGAGCAGGTCGGCCGGCAACGCGCCCTCGCCGCGCACGGCCGACCGGAGGACCCGCACTAGGTGCTCGGCGGTGGCCTCGGAGCGACGGACCAGGCCCACCACGCCGCACTCCACCGCCGTGGCCAGGGCGGCGTCGTCCACCGAGGAGACCACCAGGACCAGCGCACCGCTCAGGGTCCGGCGCAGGCTGCGCAGCCGGACCACCGTCGCGGCGTCCAGGGTGTCGGCCACCACGAGCACGGCGGCGGCCTGCGCCTGCCCGCCCGCGTCCACCAGGCGGAGTTCGGGTCTGGCGCGCAGCTGGGCCACCATGCCGGAGTGCAGGATCGGGTCGTCGGCGTGGACGTGGACGGCGATGCGCTCGGCTGACACCGGCGTGGCCTCCGCTCTGTTCGGGCAACGGATCGGTCGGGGTACGGCCAGCGGTCCCGACAGGGGGTTCCGGGCTGCCCTTTAGTGTCGAACCGGTTGCCTAACAAGCACCTAACGGCGTTGCCCGAACGACTTCCCGGTGAACTCCGGCCGACTCCCGACCACGGTCAGGATCCGTTGCCGCTGCCGGCCGGCGTGGTGCCGAAGAACTCGACCTCGGCCACCGCGATCTCCTTGTTCGGCATGGTGTTGTACGCGCTCTTGATCTCCAGCCGCACCTTCACCACCTGCGTGAGGTGCAGGGCGAAGGCCTGCGGGCCGAACTGGGCCATCGTGATCGGTGTCGTGACGGTCTTCCCGTCGGCCTGGGTGGCCACCAGGTCGATCTGGTGTGGCGTCGCCTCGGCCTGCTCGTCGGAGGAGTCCGGGGAGACTCCCGGCGTGATGACCACGTCGAGCAGGTGCGAGGCCTGGCCGAAGGTGAAGTCCAGGTGCAGGTCGTTCGGCACACCCGCGTAACCGTCGCCCCACCAGGTGTTGTTGTAGCCGTCCAGCACGTTCTTCGCCGGGTGGTTCTGGTCGGAGTAGTCGGCGGTCACGCCCACCGGGGGGACCGACACCCGGTGCGCGAAGTGGTCGCTGACCGCCTGGTACGCCGGGCCGGACCAGATCGAGACGCAGACCACCAGGGTGATCACCAGCACCGCCGTGACCACCCAGCGCACCAGCTGCCACGGCCCCTGGCGCAACCGGGGACGCTGACCCGCCCAGGGCTGCTCCCGGCCACGGAAGTCCAGCAGCCGGCGCCACCACGGCCGTCGGGCCCGCTGCGGCTCCGCGGACTGGAAGGGGGTCGCGCAGCGGCGGCAGAAGTGGCGGTCCGGCGGGTTGACCGTCGAGCACCACGAGCAGGCGATGCCGTCGATCGGCTCGCCCTCGACGACCGAGCGCACGCGGGGCCCGGTCTGGGCGGGCAGGCCCGGCAGCACCGGCGCCACGGGCGACTCCACGGGCGCGGAGTCGGGCACCGGGACGATCAGGGCGTGCGCCCTTTCGTCGACCGGGAGTTCGATGGTCTCCGGCTGCGGCTCGGACTCCCCGCTCTCCCCGCTCTCCCCGCTCTCCCCGCTCTCCCCGCTCTCCCCGCTCTTCCCGGCCTTCTCTGCCTCCGCGGGCTCGCCGGCCTCCACAGGCTTGCCGGGCTCTTCGGGCTTCCCGGCCTCCGCGGGCTTGCCGGGCTTCTCGGACCGCTCGGGCTCCCCGGCGACCTCGACCGGCTCCTTCGAGCGGTCCTCGCCCTTCGCCCACCCCTGGAACGCGCCACAGGAGTCGCAGAAGTCCATCCCCGCGTCGCCTGGTGCCCCGCACTCAGCACATTCGCCCTCCCCGGCCCGACCTTGTCGATCCCGGGATGCACTGACACTCAACGCTGGTTCCCCTTCGGCCGGGCCTGGGCCACGAGCTGATCCGGCCCTCATCCTGGAGCATCGCGCCCCTCGGGCGTAGGTCCACGCGCCCCGGCACCCAGGCACCCGGGACCGGCCGTTCGCGCAACCAGCACTGCCCGAACGGGAAGCCGGCGGGGGGGGGGGGGCCCCCCCCCCCCCCCCCCCCCCCCCCCCAGCCCGTCCGGCGCTCAGAGCCGCAGCACGACCTTGCCCGTCTGCTCCCCCGCCTCCACCGCGCGGTGCGCCTCGGCCGCGTCCGTCAGCGGCAGCACCCGGTCGATCACCGGCCGCACCACCCCCGACTCCACCAGCGGCCAGACGTGCTCACGCACCGCCGCCACGATCGCGGCCTTCTCCGCCAGCGGGCGCGGCCGAAGCGAGGTGGCCGCCACCGCGGCGCGCTTGGCGAGCAGGGTGGAGAGGTCCAACTCGCCCTTCGCTCCGCCCTGCAGACCGATGATCACCAACCGTCCGCTGACCGCCAGGGCGTCCACGTTCCGCTGCAGGTACTTGGCCCCCATGATGTCCAGGATCACGTCCGCCCCGACCCCGCCGGTGGCCTCCCGCAGCGCCTCGACGAAGTCCCGCTCGCGGTAGTTGATCAGGATCTCCGCACCCAGCTCCGCGCAGCGCGCCAGCTTCGCCGCGCTCCCCGCGGTGACCGCCACCCGAGCGCCGACCGCCTTCGCCAGCTGGATCGCCATCGTCCCGATCCCGCTGCCGCCACCGTGCAGCAGCACCGTCTCACCCGGCCGCAGATGGGCCACCATGAAGACGTTCGACCAGACCGTGGCGGCGACCTCGGGCAGCGCGGCCGCCGCGATCAGACCGAGGCCCCTGGGCACCGGCAGCAACTGGCCGGCCGGCACCACGACCTTCTCCGCGTACCCGCCGCCGGCGAGCAGCGCGCACACCTCGTCGCCCACCGCCCAGCCGGCCACCCCGGGACCGAGGGCGGCGATCGTCCCGGCGCACTCGAGCCCCGGGACGGCGGAGGCGCCCGGCGGCGGGTCGTAGTGGCCCTGGCGCTGCAACAGGTCGGCCCGGTTGACGGCGGTGGCCGCCACCTCGACCAGCACCTCGCCCTCGGCCGGTACCGGGTCGTCGAGTTCGGTCCAGGACAGCGCCTCGGGGCCGCCGGGCTCGGGAATCGTCATCGCATGCATGGTCCGAAGCTATCGGGTGCCGCAGGCCGCGCGGCGGAACCCGGGGGCGAACAACGGGAGCCGGGCCGTCACCCCGACGCCGCCGCGGACGGGTGACCGAGGTGCCGGAGGCCGGCGACCGCGGCCCGCCCGGTGCCCGCCACCGAGTCGACCGGGCGACACGAGAACGGCCTTCGCCCCGGGAACCGGCACTCCGGCGGCGGAGGACCAGTGCTCGGGGCGAAGGCCGCGAGGGGGGCGCGGCACCGGGGCGGGTCAGTGACCCCGGCGGCGCGGGAGGCGATGCGGCGGCCGGGCTCCCCCGTTCATTGCCCGGCCGCCTCATCACGAGATCCATCCTGCCCCAGGCCACGTAGCGCGCCGGTAGCGCGGAGCGATCGCGCCGGCGGCCGGCACGGGCCCGGGCCCGACGTACTGACGCACCGTCAGACGTGCGAGGATGCCGGTACCGATCTCCCGGAGGAAGAACTCCCGTGCGCGACCTGACGATCAGCGAATTCCTCGACCGGCTGGCCGGCCGCGTCCCCGCCCCCGGCGGCGGCGCGACGGCCGCGTTGCACGCGGCCCAGGCCGCGGCGCTGCTGGGCATGGTGGCCCGCTACAGCACCGGCGCCGCGTACGCCGTCCACCAGGAGGTGGTGCAGCGGATCATCCGGGAGAGCGACACCCTGCGCGGCCGGGCGCTGACCCTGGCCGAGCAGGACGCGGCGGCCTTCACCGCCGTCACCGAGGCGTACCGGCTGCCCCGGGAGAGCGAGGACGAGCGGACCGCCCGCTCGGCCGCCATCGCGCGGACGCTGGCCGGCGCGGCCCGGCCGCCCGCCGACGTGATCACCGCGGCCCTGGACGCGGTCGAACTGGCCGAGGCGCTGCTGCCGATCGGCAACCCCAACGTGGTCACCGACATCGCCGCGGCGGCCGAGGCCGCGCGGGCCGCGGCGGTCACCGCCCGGGTCAACGTGGAGATCAACCTGGCCGGGATCCGGGACGAGCGGGTCCGCAGCGGGTTGCTCGCCGAGACCGCCCGGGTGGACGAGATCACCGCCCGCGCCGACCTGATCACCGCCGCCGTGCGAGAGGAGATCGCCAAGTGACCGCCACCCCGCTGGCCGGCCAGCAGCCGGCCGCCGCGATCCGCGCCGAGGCCGCCGCCCGGGCCGCCGAACTCACCGCGGCCGGCCACCAGCCGCGGCTCGCCGTGGTCAGCGCCACCGCCGACCAGTCCAGCGCCTGGTACGTCCGGTCCATCGCGCGCGCCGCCGAACGCACCGGACTGCGGTGCGACATCCACGAGTTGGGGCCGGACGCGGAATCCCCGGCGGTCCGCGAGCGGCTGGCGGAGCTCAGCGCGGACAGCTCGGTGCACGGCATCATCCTGCAGACCCCGCTGCCCGCCGGGGCCGCGCTGGAGGAGCTGGCCTCGGCGATCGCCTTCGAGAAGGACGTGGACGGCGCCAACCCGCTCTCGCTCGGCCGGCTGGCCGGCGGCCTGCCCGCCTTCCCGCCGGCCACCGCGGAGGCGGTGGTCGCGCTGCTGGAGCACCACCGGATCCCGCTGGCCGGGCGCCGGGCGGTGGTGGTCGGCCGCTCGACGGTGGTCGGCAAGCCGGCCGCCCACCTGCTGCTGGACCGGGACGCCACGGTGACGGTCTGTCACTCGCGGACCGCCGACCTGGCCGCCGTCACCCGCACCGCCGACGTGCTGGTGGCCGCGGTGGGCCGGCCCGGGCTGATCACCGCCGAGCACGTCGCGCCGGGCTCGGTGGTGATCGACGTCGGCACCAACCCGACCCCGGACGGCGGGCTGACCGGCGACGTGGACGCCGACTCGGTGACCGACGTGGCCGGCGCGCTCACGCCGGTGCCGGGCGGGGTCGGCCCGGTCACCACCGCGCTGCTGCTGCGGCACACCGTGCGGGCCGCCGACCGGCTGCACCGGGCGGCCTGAGGGGCTGACGTCAGACGGTGTCCCGAGCATCCAGCCGGGCGAAGAAGCGGTCGGCGGCGGCCCGGGCGATCCGCGGCAGCACGACGGCCCCGAGGACGCCGAAGACAAGGAAGAAGCAGACGAGTCCGAGGATCAGTTCAGCGGGGTTCGGATTCAGAGGTCCCATGAGGCGGCTTTATTTGACTGATAATCAGAAAAGTCGGCTGCCTCCGGTCATCCCCAACCCCCCTGCCCCGGGCCGTCCAGCAGCTCGACCGACTCCCCCGCCGCCACCCCGCCCGGCGGGACCACCGCCAGCGCGTCCGCCAGGGCCAGCCCGCGCAGCATCGCCGGGCCGTCGAAGGCCAGCGGCACCGGACCGTGCTCGGTGACCCGCGCCGGCAGCAGCCGGGTGTCGGACGGGTGGCCGGCCAGCGCGGTGCCCGTGCGCACCGAACGCCACGGTTCGGCCGCCCGGCCCGCCAGCCGGCGCAGCAGGGGCAGCGCCAGGGTGACCGTCCCGGCCACCGCGGCCAGCGGGTTGCCGGGCAGCCCCACCAGGTGCCGCGGCCCGGCCCCCGGCCGCACCTCGGGCAGCTCGGCCAGCAGCATCGGGTGCCCCGGCCGGACCGCCACCCCGTCCACCAGCAGCTTCGCCCCGGTCTCCGTCAGCGCCGCGTGCAGGAAGTCGGCCGGACCGGAGGCGGTGCCCCCGGTGGTCACCACCACCTCGGCCGGCGAGTGCCGGATGGTCGCCTGGAGCAGCGCGAAGTCGTCCCGGACCGCGCGCCGGTCGAGCAGCTCGGCGCCGGCGGCCCGCAACCACGGTTGCAGCAACGGGCCCAGCGCGTCCCGCACCAGCCCGGGCCGCGGCAGTCCGGCCTCCAGCAACTCGTCGCCCAGCACCAGCAGTTCGACGGTCGGCCGGCGACGCACCGGCAGCCGGTCGTAGCCGCAGGCGGCGGCCAGGCCCAGTACGGCCGCGGTGACCGGCGTCCCGGCCGGCAGCAACGCCTCGCCGCTGCGGCACTCCTGGCCGCGCGGGCGGACGTCCTGGCCCGGCGACAGCCCGCCGGGGGTCGTCTCGTGCAGCGTCCCACCGCCGGCCGCCGCCGCGGGCTCCACCCGGCCGTGCTCGCGGCGCAGCACCGCCGTGGCCCCGGGCGGGAGTTGGGCGCCGGTGGCGATCCCGGTCGCCCGGCCGTCGGCCAGCGGCGGCGGGGTCCGGCCGGCCAGCACCCGGCCGGAGAGCCGCCACGGTCCGGGGCCGGCGACCGCCCAGCCGTCCATCGCGGAGGTGTCGAAGCCGGGCAGGTCGGTCAGCGCGGTCAGCGGCTCGGCCAGGGTCTGCCCGAGTGCCTCGGCCAGCGGCACCCGCACCGCCGGCAGCGGCGTCCGGACCGCCCACCGAGCCGCCTCCCGGGCCCGCGGCCAGGGCAGCCCGGCGCCGCAGCCGCGCCCGACCCCCGCCCCGGCGGGCCGATCGGCGCCGCCCGGGCTCTCCGCGCCGAGCGGGGGCGCGGCCGCGCTCACCCCTGCTCCGCGGCCGGGTCGGCCGGCTGACCGGTCGGCTGCTCGGCGGACCAGCGCTCGGCCAGCGCGGCGACCCGGCGGCAGGCCGCGCTCACCTCCGGCCGCCCGCCACCTCGGGTGGCCGCGGCGTAGCCGACCAGGAAGGCCGTCAACGGCGCGGCGGGCCGTTCCACCCCGTGCGCCACCACCCGGGTCATGTCCAGCAGTTCACGGATGTCGACGGTGAGGTCGAGGCCCAGTTCGGCCGCGGCGGCGGCCATCCAGTCGTCCAGCGTGCGTTCCATGGTGGTCCATGCTGCCGGATCCCGGGCACCCGGCCGCGCTCCGGAGCCGGCCGGCGTGCTGTTTTCACTCAGGGGTCCGGTCACGCCGGCCGCTCGGCGGCGCTCCGGCGGCGGGCCTCGGCCAGCTGCTCCCAGGTGTCACAGTCGAAGGTCACGCCGGAGCGGTCGGGCAGCCGGACGGTCCGCAGGCCCGCGGTGAGCCGGCGCAGCGGCCGGCCCGCCGGGTCGCCGAGCGCGGCCAGCGCGGCGGCCAGCGCCGACCGGCGGTAGGCCGCCGTCAGCGGCTGCTCGCGGTCGTCGGCGTCCACCAGGACGGCGGTCTCCACCTCGCCGGTCACCGCCCCGGCCAGCCGGTGCACGGTGGCCGCGTCCAGGAACGGCAGGTCGGCGGCGAGCAGCAGGACCACCTCGGCGGCCGGTCCGGGCAGCGCGAGCCCGGCCGCCACCGCCGCCACCGGACCCCCGCCGGGCGGCCGCTCCCTGGTCCAGCGCGGGCCGGGGCCGGGCAGCGGGCGCTCGGGCCCGACCACCACCACGTCCGCCGCGTCCGCGCAGGCCGCCAGCACCCGCTCCAGCAGCGTGCGGTCGCCGACGGCGAGGCCGGGCTTGTCGGCCCCGCCGAGCCGGCGGGCGGCGCCGCCGGCCAGCACGATCACGTCGAAGGGGGTGGTCATGGGGCCAGTATCCGCCCCGGGCCGGCGGCTCAGCCCTCCCCGCCCAGCTCCTCGTCCTCGACCTCGAACAGCTCCTCGCCCTCGCCGGCGCCCGTTCCGGAAGCCGCGCGCGCGACGTTGGCCGCCGCCCCCTCCTCCAGCAGCGCGGGCAGCGTCAACTCCCCGTACCGCTCGCCCATCGCGGCGACCAGCCCCTCGGCGTCACCGGGATGCTCGGCCAGCAGCCGGTCGAAGTCCTGCAGGTACTCCCCGGTGAAGGCGAGCACCCGCACCGCGTCGTCCCCCTGGCCGGGCGCCCGGTGCCCGGCGATCACCCGGTCCGCCCCGAGGTCGGCGATCCCGCCGAGGTTGCGCGACCAGACCACCCGCTGGGCCGGCGTGGTCCCGGCGGTCCACAGGTGCGTCCCGTTGTCGGCGAAGCCACCCGCGACGACGGTGTGCGCGCCGGGCACGTGCACCACCGTGCAGGCCGCGCAGTCACCCTGGCCGAGGTTCAGCACCCGGATCAGCTGACGGTCGATCATCAGCGGCTTGGGCAGCAACGGCCCCGGCAGCACCGGGTGCTCGGGAATGTCGTCACCCAGCACCGGCCGCCACCGGTGGACCTGGTCCGCCGCCGTCCGGGCGATCTCGTCCACCACCGCCGGCGCGGCCAGCACCTGCGCCCGGGGGAAGAGCCGGAGCACCTCGCGCACGCCGAAGTAGCGGTCGGGCCGCGGGTGGCTGATCACGATCGCCAGCAGCTCGCGCCCCTTGCCGGCGATCCACTCGGCCAGCTCGCGGCCCGCGCTGCGGGTGAGCTGGGCATCGACCAGGATCGCGGTGCGCTCGCCGAGGATCAGGCTGGAGGTGGCGAACAGGGCCGACTCCGGTCCGGTGAAGACCGCGACCTCCAGCGCCGGCGCGGCCGGTCCGCCGTCCGGGCCGGCCGCGCCGCCGGTCGCGCCGGCGGGCTGCTCGGACGGGGGCGGCGTCGTCACGGGCTCTCCTGGTCCACGGGGCGGGTCGGGTCGGGACCAGCATGGAAGCGCGTCCCGCGGCCCGCCCGGTAGCCGCGCCCGGGCGGGTGAACCGCCGGTCCGCCCGTGGACCGGGCCGTGGGTCAGGCCTTGGCCAGCTCCTTCGCCTTGGCCGCGGCGTCCTGGTGGGCCTTCGCCTTGGAGGCCTCGGCGGCGTCGACGAACTCCGCCATCGCCGGGTTGACCTTGGCCATGGTGAACTCCGGCACCACCAGATCGACCCGCAGACCGAGCAGCTCGGTCAGGGTCTTCTCCAGGTAGGTGGTGGCGAACTCGAAGTCCGCGCGCGGGCTGCCCGGCGCGTAGGAGCCGCCGCGCGAGGCGACCACGACCACCGGGGTGCCGGCCGCCGACTTGGTGGCCCCGGCGGTGCGGCCGAACAGCACCACCTGGTCGATCCAGGCCTTCAGCGAGGACGGCACGGTGAAGTTGTACATCGGGGCGCCGATCACCACGGCGTCGGCCTGCTCCAGCTCGGTGACCAGCTCGTCGCGCAGCGCGTAGGCGGCCCGCTGCTCGGCGTCGCGCTGCTCGGCGGGCAGGAAGGCGCTGGTGACGCCGGCCGCGGTCAGGTGCGGGACGGGGTCGGCGGCCAGGTCGCGGTAGACCACGGTGCCACCGGCGGCCTCCCACTCGGCGCGGAAGGTCGCGGTGACCTCGCGGGAGACGGAGCCCTCCAACAGGGCGGACGAGTCGATGTGCAGCAGCGTGGGCATGGCAGGGCCTCCGTAGTCGGCATCGCGCTGCCATTTCCTCGGCAGCTGCTATTAACGTAGCAGCTTACTTTTTCGCAGTCACTAGCGGACGGGCAGTAGGCTTGGAGCATGGGCGAGCCAGCGGCACGGACGACAGCGGTGGAACCGGACGCGACGGCGTGTACCGGCGCGCCTCCGGCGGCGCTCGGCGCCGCCGGGCCGTGCACCGGGGTGGACATCGGGCTGACCAGGGTCTTCGAGCTGCTGGGCAAGCGCTGGTCCGGCCTGATCATCGCGGTGCTCAGCCAGCAGCCGGCCCACTACTCGGAGCTGCGCCGCGGCATCCCGGGCATCAGCGAGCGGATGCTCTCCGACCGGCTGACCGAGCTGGCCGACGCCGGCCTGGTGGTCCGCCGGGTGGACGAGGGACCACCGCTGCGGGTCTGCTACCGGCTCACCGAAGCCGGCGAAGCCCTCGGGCCGGCGCTCGACGAACTCCGCCGCTGGGCCGCGCGGCACCTCACGGACGCGCCGCGGACCTGCTGACCCACCGCCGCGACCGTTCCCGCCCCTCGGCGGCCCGGGCCGGCAGCGCCGGGCGCCCCGGGGCGTCGCGGGTCAGCCCGGCCGGCGGTCCGCCGTCCGGTGGGCCGCGAAGACCTGCCGCCAGTACTCGGCCCGCTCGACCAGGTCGTGACAGACGTGGGCGAGGAACTGGCCCATGTCCTCCAGGCGGGCGCCGGCCGGGGTGACGGCACCGAGGACCTCGGCGCCGTGGCGGGCGGCGTCGGCGAGGCCGGCGTTGGTCCGGGCGCTCGCCAGCAGCGCCCGGTACCAGACGTCGTCGTCGATGACGTACCGCTCGCGACGGCCGCGGGAGCCGCGCTCGCGCCTGACCAGCTCCCGCTCCTCCAGGAAGCCGATGGCGAGCGAGATCGAGGCCGGGCTGACCCGCAGGCGCTGGACCAGCTCGGCGGCGGTGAGGCCGCCGGTGTCGGTGGTGTAGAGGCAGGCCAGCACCCTGGCCATCATCCGCGGGAACCCGGTCTGGACCAGCAGCGCCGCGAACCGTTCCTCGAAGCCGTGCACCGCTTCGGGGTCCCGCCCGTACACGTCGGCGGCGCCCGGGGCCGGCGGGAGCGGGGTGGGCTTGCGCCGGTGCGCGCGCTGCTCGGTGGCGCGGTGCGCCTCGTCCGCCCGGTAGCCCTCGGGGCCGCCGTTGCGGGTGACCTCCCGGCTGACCGTCGAGGTCGGCCGCGCCAGGCTCCTGGCGATCGCGGCGTAGGTGAGTCCGTCGGCCAGTCCCGTGGCGATCCGCCTGCGGTCCTGGTGGGTCAGCCTGCCTCCCGGCATCCGGGTCCGCCTCCTGCTGTTCGGCCGTTCCGTCCGGCGTGCGTTCAACGACATCTCATTGCAACGCAGCGCCGATCCCACCTTCGCCCGCTCTCCATTGCAACGATCAGAGCCCAGCCTAGCTGCCAAAATGCCAATAACCACAACATTATTGACGGTCCATTGAATGCAACGTAGCGTTTATCAAGTCCTGAAGGTTTACGACAAGGACGACGGGGGCGGCGCCGAGCACCGTTCCCGCGCGCCGGAACGGAACCCGAAATGACCGACTCCCTCCCCGCCCTGGCCGGCCTGCCGACGACCCGTCCCACCGGCTGCCCCTTCGATCCCCCCACGGAGCTGGCCCGGCTGCGCGAGCAGCGGCCGCTGACCCGGATGAGCTACCCCGACGGGCACCTGGGCTGGCTGGTGACCAGCCACGAGCTGGTCCGCGCCGTGCTGGCCGACCCCCGGTTCAGCTCCAGATCCGAGCTGATGCACTCCCCGGCGCCCGGCGCCGCCGCCATGGAACGCCCCCCGGTGGCCCCGCCGGGCATGTTCATCGCGGTCGACCCGCCCGAGCACACTCGCTACCGCCGCCTGCTCGCCGGCCGGTTCACCGTCCGCCGGATGCGCCAACTCACAGCCCGCGTCGAGGAGATCACCACCGAACAGCTGGACGCCATGGAACGGCAGGGCCCGCCGGTGGACCTGGTGCAGGCGTACGCCCAGCCCATCCCCGCGTTGATGATCTGTGAACTGCTCGGCGTGCCCTACGCCGACCGCGAGTTCTTCCGGCAGCACTCGGCGACGGTGATCAACCAGGCCGCCACCAAGGAGGAGCAGGGCGCCGCGATCGCCGCGATCGGCGGTTTCCTCCACGAGCTGGTCCTGGCCAAGCGCGCCGAGCCCACCGACGACCTGCTCAGCGACCTGACCACCAGTGACCTCACCGACGAGGAACTCACCAACATCGCCATGCTGCTGCTGGTCGCCGGCCTCGGCAGCACCGCCGACATGCTCGGCCTGGGCGCCTTCGCCCTGCTCCGCCACCCCGACCAGCTCACCGCCCTGCGCACCGACCCGGCCATCACCGACCAGGCCGTCGAGGAGCTGCTGCGCTACCTGAGCATCACGCACACCAGGACCCGGACCGCACTGGAGGACGTCAAGCTGGACGACCAGCTGATCCGGGCCGGGGAGACCGTCACCCTCTCGTTCCAGGCCGCCAACCGGGACCCGGGCAGGTTCGCCGACCCCGACACCCTCGACCTGCGCCGGCAGGCCACCGGGCACCTGGCACTCGGCCACGGCATCCACCAGTGCCTGGGCCAACAGCTGGCCCGGGTGGAGATGCGGGTCGCCTACCCCGCCCTGGTCACCCGCTTCCCCACCCTGCGGTTGGCCGTCCCGCCCGAGGACGTCCCGCTGCGCGGCAACGCGGACATCGCCGGTGTCGACCGGCTCCCGGTCACCTGGGAGGGGGCGTAGCCGATGCGGATCAGCGTGGACCGGAGCCTCTGCTGCGGCGCCGGCATGTGCGCACTGACCGCCCCCGAGCTGTTCGACCAGGCCCCCGAGGACGGCACGGTGATCCTGCTGGCCCCCGAGCCCCCGCCCGAACTCGCCGCCCGGGCCCGCCAGGCCGCCGAACTCTGCCCGGCCGGCGCGATCAGCCCCCAGTGACTTCGCCCTCTTCCCGCCCCGTCCGTCGCGAGCCGAGGCCCGCCGACGGTGAGGCGGGCGAGGCGGCGCACCTGGAGTCGACCTCCGGACGGCCGCACGGCCGTGCCGTGGGCGACAGCCGTACGACGTCGACCGTGAGGTGACGCCACCGGGGCCGGGACCCCGCACAGGTGTGGGGTCCCGGCCCCCGTGCCATCCGACGCTGCCGTGCCCAGGACGTTCCCGTGCGGTCTCACACCGTGTCAGCGACCGCCCCCGTCCCGCCGGGAGGAACAGCTCCTCACGCGCCTCGAGAAGGGCCGGTGACCTCCCAGGCCGCCTCGATCATCCGGAAGATCTCGTCCACCGCGGCCTGCGGATCGGCCGCCTCACGGGCCAGCGAGTAGGCGTCGATCACGAACCTCGCGATCGTCCGGCAGACCGTCGTGGTCCGTGACAGGTCGGGATCGGCGGCGATGGCCGTCGCCAGCGACTCCGCATGGCGCAGTCTCATCGACTCCTCGTACTCCCGCAGGGCGGGTGACCCGTCGATCATGTGCCAGGTCGGGGCGGCGCTGTCCGCCGTGCAGTGTCGCACCAGGGCCTGGATCTCCCGGCGCAGCGCGGGGACGAGCGGTTCGTGCGGTGCCCGGCTGGTGACCGCCTGCGTGAGGCGTTGCTCGAAGTCATGGTCCTGCTCGAACACCAGGGCCTCTTTCGAGGCGAAGTGGGAGAAGACCGTGGTGACGGCCACGTCGGCCTCGGCGGCCACGTCGCGGATGCCCACCGCGTCGTACCCGCGCTCCAGGAAGAGTCGCAGGGCGGTGTCGGCGATCTTCTGGCGGGTCGCGGCCTTCTTGCGTTCGCGGCGCCCGGACGGCACGGTCATGCCCTAACACTATCAGATCCAAAGACACAACCGTTGTTAAACACTAACCGTTAGGCTTATGGTCGACGGCATGAAGAGAGTGAGCTTCGCCGAGTTCGGCGGTCCGGACGTCCTGCGACTCGTCGACGCCGAGGAGCCCCACGCGGGCCCCGGCCAGGTACGCATCGCCGTACGGGCGGCGGGCGTGAACCCTGTCGACTGGAGGATCCGCGAAGGCCAGATCCTGGAGGCCCATCCGCTCGAGTTGCCCTCCGGAGTCGGGCTGGACGCCTCCGGGGTGGTGGACGAGGTCGGCCAGGGCGTCGAAGGGGTCGAGGTCGGCGACCACGTGTTCGGCGAAGGCTCGAGCACCTACGCCGAGTTCGCCGTGCTGTCGGCCTGGGCCCGGATGCCCGAGGGGCTGACCTTCGAAGAGGCGGCCGGGTACCCCTCCGTGGTGGAGACCGCGCTGCGGATCATCCGCGAGGTCGGTGTGCAGGCCGGGCAGACGCTGCTGGTCAGCGGTGCGTCCGGAGGAGTCGGATCGGCGGTGCTGCAGATCGCCCGCGACCGCGGCATCACGGTGATCGGCACGGCCGGAGCCGCGAACCAGGACTACCTGCGCGGCCTGGGCGCCCTCGCCACGACGTACGGCGAAGGCTGGGTCGAGCGGGTGCGGCGGCTCGGCCAGGTCGACGCGGCTCTCGACCTGGCCGGCTCCGGCGTGATCCGCGAGCTCGTCGAACTGACCGGGGATCCGCGGAAGGTGATCTCCATCGCCGACCTCGCCGCGCCGCAGTTCGGTGTCCGGTTCTCCGGCGTGGCCGGGAGCGTGCCGGAAGCACTCGCCGAGGCCGTCGGCCTCATCTCGCGGGGAAGGCTCCACATCCCGGTCGAGAGGTCGTACCCGCTCGCCGAGGCCGCGGCGGCCCACATCGACAGCCAGACCGGTCACACGCGCGGGCGCCGGGTCCTGGTCGTCTGAGCCGTTTCCCGCGCGGTTGTACGGCCCGGCGCGCTGATCCCCTCCCGGAGGTCCCGGAGGGGCCGGGTTCTCGGCGCGCCTTGCGCGTCGCACAGCTGCCGGGTGGGTCCCCGCACGCGAGCAGGCGCTGTTCCCCGCAACAGGCCTGTTGGTGTGTGCCACGCCGGGTTCGCCGGATCTCAGGCTGGCGTCGGCCCCGGTCCGGAGCGACGAGCCCTGTCGTGCGTGCCCGCGTTCGGACGTGACGTGGTGGGTGGTCGTCCCGTCCATCCGGTGTGGTGCAGCCAGTCCTCGAAGGTCATCAAGTCGGGGTGCAGGCGGCGCAGGAGGTTGATGTCCCGGTCTCGGGCGTAGGGATCACGGTCGGCGAAGAACTGGAACATCGCTGCGTAGTCGTGGCTGAAGTCGGGGACGGCGGCGCGCAGGTCGCCATGCGGCATCGGGATGTACGTGCTGGGGTGCCCGTGACCTGGGCGAAGGTCGCGGCGATCTCGTCGCCGGTGAGGCTGTCACCGATCACCGCGAGGTCGCGGGCGCCCCAGGACTGCCAGTTGTCGAACATGTGGCAGGCGAACCAGGCGATGTCGTCGAGGGCGACCAGCGGGTAGTGGGCGGCGCCGAGGGGGAGCCTGAAGGTCGGGCCGCCCCGGCCGTCCGGTCGGGGGGGTGAGTCGGTCCCGCAGGTTCTCGAAGTACGGCGCCGTGGTCAGTACCGAGACGTGGTCCGTGTACCAGCCGTCGGTCTCCTCGCGGAGCATTTCCTCCGACCGCATCAGGTCGATGTGGGCGGCGACGGCGGCTTTGCCGTCGAAGTGCGGGACGGGGTGGCCGGTCAGGGACACCGCGCTGTCCAACGAGGACCAGATGAAACGCTCCACGCCGGCCCGCTCCGCGGCGGCCAGCAAGTGCGGCCCTTGCCGACACTCACCCACGGCGCTGCCCGTCGCGAAGAAGTCGGTGTTGGCGAACACGCGGTCGGCCTGCCCGATCAGGACCTCGAGGGCCGCCGGGTCGGAGCGGACCAGTCGCACGCGGTCGGGCGCGGTGGCGGCGAGTTCGGTGGCGTGGGCGGACTCCGGGTGGCGGGTGGGGACGGTGATGGTGGCGTCGGTGGTGGCCAGCAGGTGGTGGATCACGTGGCTGCCCATGGCTCCGGTGCCGCCGACGACGAGGACGTGGGTCATGGCGTTCTTCCCTGGTGTGTCAGGACGTGGTCGGCCACCTGGGCGTGGGTGGCGACCCAGACGTCGCCGGACTCACGGATGTGGTCGAGGATCTGGCCGACCATGCCCGCGAGGAGCGGTCGGCCTCCGACGTGGGCGTGGATGGTCAGGCGGAAGACGCCTGGGCCGGGAGCGGCGAGCATCTGGTTCAGTAGCTCAGGGTGCAGGTCGCGGTAGGCGTACGGGCCGGCCGCAGCGTCGCGGACGTCGGAGTGGTCGCTGTGCATGAAGGGAGACCAGAGGACCGTGAGCGGTGGACAGGACCTGCGGGAGGTCGTGGTCGCCGTGGTCGCCGGTCCAGCGGTAGCCGGCCTCGGCGAGCAGGTCGACAGTGCGCCTCGAACCGGTGGCGCGTGGGCTCATCCACCCCGTCGGGCGGACGCCGGTGACTCGGCGAAGGATGTCGGTGCAGCGACGGATATTGGCCCGCTCGGCATCGACATCGAGCAGCGCGGGCACCACGTCCTGGGCCCAGGAGTGTGCGGCGATCTCGTGCCCCGCCTCGTGCACGGCCATGACGGTCTCGGGGTGCCGCTCGGCCACCAGTCCATTGACGCCGACGGTGGCGGGCAGGTCACCGAGGACGTCGAGCAGCCGCCAAATGCCGGTGGTGACGCCGTAGTCCGCCCAGGAGGTGCTGTGCGTGTCGTCGACGCCGGACAACGGCCACGCCGCGGCCATCGGCGCGTAGGCGGGCCAGTGCCCTGGTGACCACAGCTCCAACGCGACGGTGACCAGCGCGACGACCTTCCGCCCGCCCGGCCAGTCGGTCACTGCCCTCATTCGGTTCCCCCACTCGGTAGCCTCCGCCGTGGACGCTGGTGAGGCGGTAGGTACCTCCAGGTTCCTGGCAGCGGGCTACCGTCGGGGCATGCGTGAGTACTCCGGCAGCGTCTTCCTCGCCGACTGCCCGGCTCGGCTGGCGATCGAGATCATCGCCGACAAGTGGGCGGTGGTCGTGCTGTTCGCGTTGAGCCGGGAACCGTGCGGGCACGGCGAGCTGGTCGACCTGATCGGCGGAATCTCGCGGAAGGTGCTGACCCAGACGTTGCGGCGGTCGCAGGGGTACGGCCTGGTCGACCGCCACGCCGAGGCCGGGAAGATCGAGTACGTGCTGACAGACTTGGGCCGGACGCTGGTGAAGCCGATCGCGGTGCTGACTGCGTGGGCTCACGAGCACGGCGCGGCCGTGGTGGGATTCCAGGAGTCCAAAACGGACTAGCCTACTCGGCCTCCCCCTCACGTCCGCCACCGCCGTTCGAGGGCAGACGGTGCCTGGCCTCGGATGCGGGCGATAGTCGGCGACGAGTGACTGGCTGATCGGCGCGGGGCCGGACCAGAATCACCGTCACCCGAAAGGGTGAAAGCTCCGACCAGGGAGTCTCACAACGCCGGCACAAGTGCCACGGTTGTGCCACCGCGACTGAGCTTAGCTGAGACCATGCCACGAAATCCGAGGCCCCTACAGGCCCGGATCAGTCCCGGGTCATGTCGACGAAGCGCGAGTAGTGGCCCTGGAAGGCCACGGTGATGGTGGCGGTGGGGCCGTTTCGGTGCTTGGCGACGATCAGGTCGGCCTCGCCGGCGCGGGGTGACTCCTTCTCGTAGGCGTCCTCGCGGTGCAGCAGGATGACCATGTCGGCGTCCTGCTCGATCGAGCCCGACTCGCGCAGGTCGGAGACCATCGGCTTCTTGTCGGTGCGCTGTTCGGGACCACGGTTCAGCTGGGAGAGCGCGATCACCGGCACCTCCAGCTCCTTGGCCAGCAGCTTGAGGTTTCGCGACATGTCGGAGACCTCCTGCTGCCGGCTCTCGGCCCGCCGGGAGCCGCCGGACTGCATCAGCTGGAGGTAGTCGATGACCACCAGCTTCAGGTCGTTGCGCTGCTTCAGCCGGCGGCACTTGGCGCGGATCTCCATCATCGACAGGTTCGGCGAGTCGTCGATGTAGAGCGGGGCCGCGGTGACCTCGGGCATCCGGCGGGCGACCCGGGTCCAGTCGTCGTCCGTCATGTTGCCCGAGCGCATGTGGTGCAGGGCGACCCGGGCCTCGGCGGAGAGCAGGCGCATGGCGATCTCGTTGCGCCCCATTTCGAGCGAGAAGATCACGCTGGGCAGGCCGTTGGTGATCGAGCAGGCCCGCGAGAAGTCGAGCGCCAGGGTGGACTTACCCATCGCCGGCCGGGCCGCGATGACGATCATCTGACCGGGGTGCAGGCCGTTGGTGAGCTGGTCCAGGTCGGCGAAGCCGGTCGGGACGCCGGACATCTGGCCGGCCCGGGAGCCGATCGCCTCGATCTCGTCGAGCGCGCCCTCCATGATCTCGGAGAGCGGCGCGTAGTCCTCGCTGGTGCGCTGCTCGGTGACGGCGTAGATCTCGGCCTGCGCGGCGTTGACGATCTCGTCCACGTCGCCCTCGGCGGCGTAGCCCATGCCGGCGATCCGGGTGCCCGCCTCGACCAGCCGGCGCAGCACCGCGCGCTCGTGGACGATCTCGGCGTAGTACTCGGCGTTGGCGGCGGTCGGGACGGAGTTGACCAGGGTGTGCAGGTAGCCCGGGCCACCGACCCGGCTGAGCTCACCGCGCTTGGTGAGCTCGCTGGCCACGGTGATCGGGTCGGCCGGCTCGCCGCGGGCGTAGAGGTCGAGGATCGCGCTGTGGATCAGCTCGTGGGCCGGCCGGTAGTAGTCGAGCGGCTTGAGCACCTCGACCACGTCGGCGATGGCGTCCTTGGAGAGCATCATGCCGCCGAGGACGGACTGCTCGGCCGCGAGGTCCTGCGGGGGGACCCGCTCGAAGCCCTCGACACCGCCGGAACGGTCGCCGTCCCGGCCGCGGTCCTGGTCACGGTCCCGCTTGCGGAACTCGCCGCCCTGCTGGCCGGCGGGAGCGCCGGAGCGGTTGCGGGAGACCGGCAGCCGGTCACTCGGACCGTCGGGCTGGTAAGGGCCGGCGAAGGCGTCGTCGGACGGCTGCCAGTCGTCCTCCGGGGGCGGAGGCACGTCGTGGGCGTCGTACTGGGGGCCGGTCACGCGTGTTCCCCGATCAGCGAGCGGTGCGAGTGTGGTGCGGGAGCCTGGGGGCCGAGACGGGTGGGTGCGGTCATGGCCGTGCCCACCTCTTTCTTACGCCACTCGGCCGACGAAACGGACGCCGGGTGCGAGCGTGGCGCGTCGGATGAGCGACCACGCTAAGGGGCCGGTGGGCTTTCGACCAAGATGGTTATCCACAGGGCGTGTGGATGATGGTCCCATCACTGTGGACAACTGCCCGAAAGCTGTGCACAAGCATGTGGACGACCCTGTGGATAACCAGACCATCCACCCGGTGTCAACTCGCTGACCTGCAGGGACTTAATCCACCGGCTGTGCATGAGAAATACTTCACACAGTTGGGGACAGTGCCCGACCGAGCACCGATCGACCTCACCGCCCCCAGTAAGAAGTAACAACCAATCAGCCATTGCGCCACTTACCTGTGGATGGTTACGGTGTCCCCATGACACCTCCGCCCGCCGTCCGGAGCACCCTGCCGCTCCGAATGCCCAGGCCGGACCGACCCGACCGGACCGAGCGGCGCCGCCAGGACCGGGAGATCCTCGCGCTCGCCGTGCCGGCCTTCGGCGCACTGGTCGCCGAGCCGCTCTTCCTGATGGGCGACTCGGCGATCGTCGGCCACCTCGGCACCGCCGAACTGGCGGGCCTCGGCGTCGCGGGCACCGTGCTCTCCAGCCTGACCGGTGTCTTCGTCTTCCTCGCCTACGCCACCACCGCCGCGGTCGCCCGCCGGATCGGCGCCGGGGACCGCCGGGCCGCCGTCCAGCAGGGCGTCGACGGCATCTGGCTGGCCCTGCTGCTCGCCGTCCCGCTGGTGCTGCTCACCCTGGTCGGCGCGCCCCTGGTGGTCGCCGCCCTGGGCGCCTCGCCCACCGCCGCCCCGTACGCGGTCGAGTACCTGCGGATCAGCGCGCTGGGCATCCCGGCGATGCTGATGGTGCTGGCCGCCACAGGGGTGCTGCGCGGGCTGCAGGACACCCGCACCCCGCTGCTGGTGGCGCTGGCCGGCTTCACCGCCAACCTGGGCCTGAACCTCGGCCTGGTCTACGGCGCCGGCCTGGGCGTGGCCGGCTCCGCCTGGGGGACGGTGCTGGCGCAGACCGGGATGGCCGCCTGCTACCTCGCCGTGGTGGTCCGCGGCGCCCGCCGCGAACGGGCCGGGCTGCGCCCCGACCGGGCCGGCATCCGGGCCTGCGCCCGGGCCGGCGGCCCGCTGCTGGTCCGCACCCTCAGCCTGCGCGCGGTGCTGGTGCTGGCCACCGCGGTGGCCGCCCGGCTGGGGGACCGTGAGGTGGCCGCCCACCAGATCGCGATGACCCTGTGGAGCTTCCTGGCCTTCGCACTGGACGCGATCGCGATCGCCGGGCAGGCGATCATCGGCCGCTCACTGGGCGCCGGCGACCTGCCGGGCGCCCGCGCGGCCACCCGGCGGATGGTCGAGTGGGGCGTCGGCTCCGGCGTCCTGCTCGGCCTGCTGGTGGTGCTCTGCGGGCCGCTCTACGTGCCGCTCTTCACCCCGGATCCGGCGGTCCGGCACCAGCTCGCCACCGTGCTGCTGCTGGTGGCGCTGACCCAGCCGACCGCCGGCCTGGTCTTCGTCCTGGACGGGGTGCTGATGGGCGCCGGCGACGGCCGGTACCTGGCCTGGGCGATGCTCGGCACGCTGGCCGCCTTCACCCCGGTCGCGCTGGCGGTGCCGGCATGGGGCTGGGGGCTGGTCGGCCTCTGGTCGGCGATGAACCTGTTCATGCTGGTCCGTGGCGCCTTCCTGGTCGCCCGGGCCCGCACCGGCCGCTGGCTGGTGGCCGGTGCGGTCCGTGGCTGAAACGCGGAAGCACGGTTGAGGGCCGGGGCTCGCGAGGAGCCCCGGCCCTCAACCGGTCACTGCGGGTGCTGCGCTCAGGCGGAGACGACGGCGACGTCGAGGTCGGCCTGGACGTCGGCGTGCAGCTTGACCGAGACCTTGTGGGTGCCCACGGTCTTGATCGGCGAGGCGATCGTGACGGCGCGCTTGTCCACCGCCGGGCCGCCGGCGGCCTTGACGGCCTCGACGACGTCGGCCTGGGTCACCGAGCCGAACAGGCGGCCGGCGTCGCCGGAGCGAACGGCCAGCTTGACCTGCAGACCCTCGAGCTTGGCCTTGAACTCGTTGGCCGCCTCGATGGTCTGGATCTCGTGGATCTTGCGGGCGCGACGGATCGCGTCCACGTCCTTCTGGCCGCCCTTGGTCCAGCGGATGGCGAAGCCACGCGGAACCAGGAAGTTACGGGCGTAGCCGTCCTTGACGTCGACGATGTCGCCGGCGCCACCGAGGCCGGAGACCTCGTGAGTGAGGATGATCTTCATTCTTCGGTCACCCTCTCTTAGCGCGCGGTGCTGGTGTAGGGCAGCAGCGCCATCTCACGGCTGTTCTTCACGGCCGTGGCGACGTCACGCTGGTGCTGGGTGCAGTTGCCGGTGACCCGGCGGGCACGGATCTTGCCACGGTCGGAGATGAACTTCCGCAGCAGGTTCGTGTCCTTGTAGTCAACGTAGTTGACCTTGTCCTTGCAGAAGACGCAAACCTTCTTCTTCGGCTTGCGAGCAGGCGGCTTCGCCATCATGTGCTCCAAAAGGGGTTCACGATCCGGACCGGTGCCAGGGCACCGGGCCGGGTCGCACGAAATCTGTCAGCTCTAGAACGGAGGCTCTTCCGAGTAGCCGCCACCGGCCGGGGCTCCCCAGCCGCCGCCACCCTGGTTGCCACCAGAGGGAGCGCTGGACGCCCACGGGTCGTCGGATGGGCCGGACTGGCCGCCGCCGGAGTTTCCACCCCAGCCGCCGCCGCCCTGCTGGCCGCCACCGCCGTAACCGCCGCCGCCCTGCTGGCCACCGAAGCCGCCACCGCCAGGACCGCCGGACCGGTTGGCCCGGGTCACCTTGGCGGTCGCCGAGCGCAGGCTCGGCCCGACCTCGTCGACCTCGACCTCGAAGACGGTCCGCTTCTCGCCTTCCTTGGTCTCGTAAGACCGCTGGCGCAGTCGGCCCTGCACGATGACGCGCATGCCGCGCTGCAGCGACTCGGCCACGTTCTCCGCAGGCTGACGCCAGACGTTGCACGTGAGGAAGAGGCTCTCGCCGTCCTTCCACTCGTTGGTCTGGCGGTCGAAGGTGCGGGGAGTGGACGCGATGCGGAACTTCGCGACCGCCGCACCCGAGGGGGTGAAACGCAGCTCGGGGTCGTCGACGAGATTGCCGACGAGTGTGATGACGGTCTCGCCTGCCATGGTGTGCTGACCTCTCGGGAGGAGGAGTTCCGTTCAGCGATGTTTCACGTGAAACATCGGACGCGAGCTACCGGAGGCCCGGGGGCCTCAGCGGTGGCTCAGTGGGTGTCCGGGCGCAGGACCTTGGTGCGCAGAACCGACTCGCTCAGCGACAGCTGGCGGTCGAGCTCCTTGACGACCTCGGGGGTGGCCTTCAGGTCGATGACCGTGTAGATGCCCTCGGACTGCTTGTTGATCTCGTACGACAGGCGACGCCGGCCCCAGGTGTCGACCTTCTCCACGTTGCCGCCACCGGTGCGGACGACGTTGAGGAAGTTCTCGATCATGGGGGAGACAGCGCGCTCCTCGACCGAGGGGTCGAGGATGACCATCACCTCGTAGTGACGCATGGGTAACCCACCTCCTTTGGACTCAGCGGCCACGGTCTCTCCGTGGCAGGAGGGTTGTACAGCGCCGGCACCGGTGCGGTGACGACACCGGCTCACCGTAGCGGCCGGGTCGGACATCGGTCGGCCACCCACCCACGAAGGGGTGACCCGCGAACGGGCACAAGGCGGCACAACTACACCAGTGCAGACCGCACAGCCTACCCGCACCCATCCGGCCGAACAAAACGCGTACGGGTTGAGATCAGGGGGTCAACCGGAGCAATCTGGGCAGAACGGGTTCACGCGCAGTCCTCGCCCCCGCAGGAGGTGGGTTTCATGGCACAGACGCTCCGCCGAATCCCCGTACTCACCCTCAACACCGACGGCCACCCCCACCCCAAGGAGAACACCCTGGTCGGACTGACCGTGGTCTTCGGCCTGGTGGCCATCATCTCGGCCTTCTTCGCCAATCTGCACATCCTCGGCTCGTGGGCCGGGCTGGCCGGCATCGTCACCGGCCTGTGGGGTCAGTTCATCTCGGCGACCACGGCCGAGCGGTTCGTGGTGGTGATCGCACTGGGCGCGTCAGCGGTGGGCTTCGGGATCGCCCTGGCCCACGGCGGGCTCTTCGGCGGGGCCTGGTAGCAGGCCGCGCACCCCGGGACGGCGCTCTCCGCACGGGGAGCGCCGTTCGCCGTCCAGGACAGGTTCTAGGGTTCCGTCAACGCGCCGCAGTGGGACCCACCCGAATCGGACTATTCGGGCATTAAGGTGCAATTAGCCCCTCCCGAAGCCAAGGAGCACCCCGAGCATGAGCCTGCGTCTGAGGACGATCACCCGCGAGGAGCACCTGGCCTTCGTGCGCAGCCGGCCCTCCGCGAGCCACATGCAGGTGCCCTCCTGGGGTGATGTGAAGGCGGAGTGGCGCACCGAGTCGATCGGCTGGACCGACGCCTCCGACGCGATCGTCGGAGCCGGCCTGGTGCTCTACCGGCAGCTGCCGAAGGTCAAGCGCTACCTGGCCTACCTGCCCGAGGGACCGGTGATCGACTGGTTCGACCCGGACCTCGACCGCTGGCTGCAGCCGCTGCTGGCGCACCTCAAGGCGCAGGGCGCGTTCTCGGTGAAGATGGGCCCGCCGGTGGTGATCCGGCGCTGGGACGCCGCCGCCATCAAGGAGGCGATGGCCAACAAGGACGCCAAGCGGCTGCGCGACCTGGAACCGGACTGGTACGAGCCGCGCGCCTTCGACCTGGCCGAACGGCTGCGCCGGTCCGGCTGGCTGCAGGGCGAGGACGGCGGGGCCGGCTTCGGCGACGTCCAGCCGCGCTACGTCTTCCAGGTGCCGCTGGCCAACCGCTCGCTGGACGACATCCAGCGCGGCTTCAACCAGCTGTGGCGGCGCAACATCAAGAAGGCCGAGAAGAGCGGCGTCGAGGTGGTCCAGGGCGGCTACCAGGACCTGGCGGTCTTCCACCAGCTCTACCAGGTGACCGCCGAGCGGGACCGGTTCACCCCGCGCCCGCTCGCGTACTTCCAGCGGATGTGGCAGGCGCTCACCTCCGAGGACCCCAACCGGATGCGTCTCTACCTCGCCTACCTGGACGGCGAACCGCTGGCCGCCACCACCATGCTGACGGTCGGCGACCACGTCTGGTACTCCTACGGCGCCTCCGCCAACCACCTCCGCGAGGTCAAGCCGTCCAACGCGATCCAGTGGCGGATGATGCGGGACGCCTACGCGCTCGGCGCGAGCGTCTACGACCTGCGCGGGATCAGCGACACGCTGGAGGAGGACGACCACCTCTTCGGGCTGATCCAGTTCAAGGTGGGCACCGGCGGCCAGGCCGCCGAGTACCTCGGTGAGTGGGACTTCCCGCTCAACAAGCTGCTGCACCGGGCGCTGGACCTCTACATGTCCCGCCGCTGAAACAGGAACCATCCGGCACCACCTCGGAGAGTCCGATGACCCTCTCGCTGTACGTGGACACCGAACGCTGGCGGGCCCATCAGCACGCGCTGCTCGCGGAGTTCCCGGGGCTGGTCCCGGTGGCCAAGGGCAACGGCTACGGCCTGGGCAACCGGCGGCTGGCCACCGAGGCCGGCCGGCTGGGCCGGCCGATACTGGCGGTGGGCACCGCGGCGGAGGCCGCCGAGGCGCTGCCGGGCTACCCGGGCGAGCTGCTGGTGCTGACCCCGTACCGGATCGGTGAGGAGGGCGGGCCGCTACCGTCCCGGGTGGTGCGGACGGTGGCGAGCGTGGAGGCGCTGCGGGCGCTGCCGGGGGCGCGGGTGGTGGTGGAGTGCATGACCAGCATGCGCCGGCACGGCATCTCGCGCGCCGAACTCCCGCACCTGGCCGCATCGCTGGGCGTGGTGAGCTTCGAGGGCTTCGCGCTGCACCTGCCGCTGGACCGGCCGGACGACTCCGACCCGGCACTCGAGGTCTCCGACTGGGTCCGGGCGATCGCGGCGGTCGGGCTGCCGGTCCGCACGGTGTTCCTGAGCCACCTCGGCTCGGCCGGGATCGCCCGGCTGGCCGAGCGGCACCCGGCCACCGAGTTCCGGTCCCGGATCGGCACCCGGCTCTGGCTGGGCGACATCGGCGCGCTGGAGGCCCGCGCCACCGTGCTGGACGTGACGCCGGTGGCGCGCGGCGAGCGGTACGGCTACCGCCAGCACCGGGCGCCCTCGGACGGCCACCTGCTGGTGGTCTCCGGCGGTACCGCGCACGGCGTCGGCCTGGAGTCGCCGAAGTACGTGCACGGCGTGCTGCCGCGGTTCAAGGGCATCGCCCGGGCCGGGCTGGCCACGCTCAACCGGGTGCTGTCGCCGTACCAGTGGAACGGGCGGCAGCTCTGGTTCGCCGAACCGCCGCACATGCAGGTGAGCATCCTGTTCCTGCCCGGCCCCGGCAAGCCGCCGGCCATCGGTGACGAGTTGAGCGTCAACGTCCGGCACACCACCACGCACTTCGACCGGGTGGCCGATCGTTAGGGGACGGGGACGGCGGGCTCCTCCGCGCGGTAGGACTCCTCCGCGCGCAGCCGGCGGGCCTGGCCCAGCGCGAAGACGTCCGCGGCGAAGTCCAGCACCCCGCCCGACGGGTCGTCGCTGCCGTCCCAGCGGACCGGGTCGAGCTCCGGGCGGAGGATGTCGCGGATCACCATGCCGCACAGGTAGAGCGTGCCCAGCAGGTGCAGCAGGACCGCGAAGTGGTACCAGTCCTGGCCGATGCCGTGCTGCTTGGTGTCCCCGAGGTAGGCCAGGTAGGACCAGATGCCGAGGAAGTACAGCACCTCGCAGGCCTGCCAGATCAGGAAGTCGCGCCAGCGCGGCCGGGCCAGCGCGGCCAGCGGGATCAGCCAGAGCACGTACTGCGGCGAGTAGACCTTGTTGGTCACCACGAAGGCCGCCACCGCCAGGAAGACCAGCTGGGCGTAGCGCGGCCGGCGCGGGGCCGACAGGGCCAGCCAGCCGATGGCCAGGAAGCAGAGCACCAGCAGCACGCCGATCCAGGTGTTCAGGCCGTCCAGGGACTGGTCGCGGTCCTGCATCAGGATCATCCAGAAGGACCCGTAGTCCTCCTTGCGGGTCTGGCTGAAGGTGTAGAAGGTCGCCCAGCCGTCGAAGTTGGCCAGCATGATCGGCAGGTTGACCACCAGCCAGGCCGCCACCGCCGCGCCGGTGGCCCGCCAGAACTCCCGCCAGCGGCCGGCCCGCCAGCAGAGCACGAAGAGCGGGAAGAGCAGCAGCACCGGGTAGAGCTTGGCGGCGGTGGCCAGGCCGATGAAGACACCGGCCCAGACCGGGCGGCGGCCGGACCAGTAGGCCATCGCGACCGCGGTCAGCGCGATCGCCAGCAGGTCCCAGTTGATCGTGGCGTCCAGCGCCAGGCAGGGCGCCAGGGCGAACAGCAGGGCGTCCCACGGCCGGCGGCGGTGGGTGCGGGAGAGCGCGATCACGGTGATCACCGCGCAGATCAGCAGCATCCCGGCGTTGACCATCCAGAACCAGCGCTCGCGGTCCTGGATGACCCCGGCGGTGGGGGTGAGCCAGCTGGCGATCTGCATGAAGAACCCGGTCAGCACCGGGTACTCCAGGAACTTCATGTCCGGGGTGGCCGAGGGGATCTGGTCGAGGTAGGGGTGCAGCCCGACCGAGAAGCCGCGCGCCGTGTAGAGGTGCGGGATGTCGCTGTAGCAGGCGTGGGTGTACTGCGCGGTGAGGCCGAAGAACCAGCCGCTGGTGTAGCAGGGCAGCTTCTGCACCATGCCGGCCAGGTAGGACACGATGGTCAGCAGGGCCAGCACCCGGGCCGGGATCCACCAGGAGACGCCCAGCAGGGCCCTGCGACCGGGCGGGCCGCCGAGCAGTTCGCTGCCGGCCGCCGCGACCGGATCCTCGTCCGCGGGAACGACCACGGTGTTGGCCGGGGGGCCCTCGACCATGGTCGGCCCGGGCTCGGCGGATTCGTCACGCGCGATCGAGGTCATGGCGGACATACTGCCGTACCTCCCGGGCCGCCACGAGGACCACCCCGGAAACGGCCGCGGCGGCCCTGCGAGGTGCAGGGCCGCCGCGGGCGGTCATCCTCCGACGAGTCCGCCCTCGCCGTCGGTGGGACCGGCTGTCGCGGTGTCGGTCGGGCTCGGCGAGTGGCCGTGGCCCCTGGTCGGCGTCGCCGTGGGCGGGCAGCCGAAGAAGCCGCAGCCGCCGCCGTTCGGCGGGCCGGTCGGGGTCGAGGTCGGCCCGGTGGTCGGCTCCTCGGTGGTCGGCGCCGGGGCCACCGGGGTCGGCGACGGCGACGGTGCCGCCGTGGTGGCCGGCGCGGAGACCGTCGGCGAGGCGGAGACCGAGGCGGAGACCGAGGGGGACGGCGAGGCGGTGCTCGGCGCGCCCGACTCGTCGACCTCGGTGTTGACCGGCTGCGGCGTCGGGAAGTCCTGGACCGGGGAGTTGCCCAGCGCGGCCTTCATGTACTGGGCCCAGATCTCGGTCGGGACGTCACCGCCGTAGAAACCGTCGGTCGAGCCGCCGGTGCCGTTCAGCGACATCAGCACACCCTTGTTCGGGTCCTCGCGGAAGATGCTGACCGCGGTGGCCAGCTGCGGGGTGTACCCGTCGAACCAGGCGGACTTGTAGTCGTCGGTGGTACCGGTCTTACCGGCCACCGGCCGGCCCACGGCCTGCGCCTTGGTACCGGTGCCGTTCTGCACCACGCCCTGCAGCACCTGGGTGATGTTGTCGGCGACCGCCTGGTCCAGCACCGGCTTGGGGGTCGGCTTGCCGAAGCCCGGCCGGGACTGGCCGCTGAACTCGACCTTGGTCACCGAGTACACGTCGGTCTGCTGGCCGCGGGCGGCGAAGACCGAGTAGGCGGAGGCCATCTGGATCGCGTTCGGGGTGGAGGTACCGAGGGCGAAGGAGGCCGTGTTGGGGTCGGCGAAGCTCGCCTTGCTCAACCCCATCTGCTGGGCCAGCGCCTCGACGTTGGTGCCGCCGACGTTCTCGCCGAGCTGCACGTACGGCACGTTGAAGGACTGCGCCATCGCCTTGGCCAGCGTGACGTACCCCTGCGGGCCGGGCTCGTCGTTCTTCTGCCGGAACGGCTGGTTGTTGCTGTCCAGCACCGGCGTGCCGTCCGGCTTGTAGATGATGCTCATGTCGTCGGCCAGGTACCGGCTGTCCTGGTTGATCTTCTTGGTACCGCTCGGCGTCTGCACCCCGACCTGCATCGCGGTGGCCAGCACGAACGGCTTGAAGGTCGAGCCGACCGGGACACCGGAGGCGTTGGCGTTGTTGGTGAAGTACTTCTGGTCGTACCCCGGACCGCCGTAGATCGCCACCAGCGCGCCGTCGCCCGGCACCACCGAGGCGGCACCGACCTGGACGTTGGTGTCCGTGTCGGGGCGCTTGGTGGGGTTCAGCTTCGCGTCGGCGTCGTCGACGGCCTGCTTCAGGTCGTCGACCTTGTCCTTCTGGAAGGTCGTGTAGATCCGGTAGCCGCCCCTGGTCAAGGTGGCGTCGGTGATCGTCGGATCCTTGCTCTCGATGTACTGGTTGGCGGTGTCGACCAGGTAGCCGATCTCGCCGGTCAGGCCGGCCTGCGGCTGGAGCTTGATCGGCTCCGGCAGCCCCGCGGAGATGCACTGGTTCATCTGGTCCTGGGTGATGGCCTTGGTGCTCACCATCTTGCCCAGGATCCACTCCCAGCGGC
Organism: Kitasatospora sp. NPDC024654; assembly: GCF_055559155.1. Classification (NCBI taxonomy): domain Bacteria; kingdom Bacillati; phylum Actinomycetota; class Actinomycetes; order Kitasatosporales; family Streptomycetaceae; genus Kitasatospora; species Kitasatospora sp. NPDC024654. The sequence goes on along the minus strand of NZ_JBVHLF010000005.1, from coordinate 130,942 downwards.
CGCTGGCCGGGTCGCTCGGGGTGCCGAACATCCGGGCGTGGTTGCCCGCGCTCAGGCTGGGGTCGTAGAGGCCGGCGCCCTTGAGCAGGCCGGCCAGCATCGCGGACTGGCAGGGGTTCAGGTTGCTGGCGTCGATGCCGTAGTAGGCACGGGCGGCGGCCTGGATGCCGTTGGCGTTGCGGCCGAACCAGCTGGTGTTCAGGTAGCCGTCGAGGATGTCGTCCTTGGACATCTTCTGGTTGATCTTCAGGGTGATGAAGATCTCCTTGAGCTTGCGGGAGACCGTCTGATCCTGGTTCAGGTAAGCGTTCTTCACGTACTGCTGGGTGATCGTCGAACCGCCCTGGGTCGACTGGCCCTCCGCCATGTTGACGATGGCTCGGGCCATGCCCTGGGGGTCGATGCCGCTGTCGGTGCGGAAGGTCTCGTTCTCGGCGGCGATCACCGCGTTCTGCACGTTGACGCTGATGTTGCTCAGCGGGACGATCTGCCGGTTGGTGCTGCCGGTGCGGACCATCTCCGAGCCGTCGGCCCAGTAGTAGATGTTGTTCTGGTCGTTGACGATGCTGTTGAGGTCCGGAACCGTCGTCTCGGCGTAGGCCACGCCGACGGCCGCGGTGGTGCCGCCGAAGAAGATCAGGAACAGCGACAGGATCAGCTTCCACGAGGGCAGCCAGCGACGGATGCCGCTCTTGCCCCAGCGCGGGTAGTCGATGAACCGCTTCTTGCCGGGCGGTTTGGCACCGCCGCCGCGGCCACCCCGGCCGCCACCGCCCGCGGGCGCCGCGTTGCGGCCCCCCTTCTGGGCGGCCTTGCGCATCTCGGCCCGGGTCATCCGGGGCTGCTGGGCGGTCTCCCGCAGGTTCTGCGGACCGCGCGCGCCGGCCCGGCCGGAGGCGCCGTAGGACGGCGCACCCTCCGGCGGCGTGCCGTAGGCGTACGGACGCCCGCCGCCATAACCGGGCGGTTGCTGATTGCCGTCACCATTCGGCGACCTTCGCCGTCGTTCGCTCATAGTCCAGTAACTCCTAGGCCAGGCACAGGCGCCTGGAGACGGATTCCACTTCCGATGCCCGCAACCGCCCTAGGCCTGTGGTCGTGCGGCCCGTTGCCCCGGTGGTGGTCCTCGTGCACACGCGACAGCGTACGCATCCAGAAATACGAGCTAATCGGGCATATCCCCACAAGAGTTACGAAACGTCAGCAGATCATTACATGGCCGTTGCCAATAACCCCCGAGTTGGCCTTGACGTGAGGGTGCCCGAACCCCCTCAGAAGTCCTGTGATCACATTCACCCGTGCCCCCCTTGCCCGAATCGTGACCCCGGCCTATCGTTCTCGATATATCGAGTCGATACATCGCAGCGGCATACCGCGTGCGATGTGTCCGCGGAGACACCGCAGGAGAGGAGGCCGGAGAGGGTGAGCAGGCGCTCTGGAGTGCTGGAGTTCGCCGTCCTCGGCCTGCTGCACGACGCCCCGATGCACGGGTACGAACTGCGCAAGCGCCTCAACGTGCTGCTGGGCTCGTTCCGCGCCTTCTCCTACGGGACGCTCTACCCGTGTTTGAAGGGCCTGGTCGCCCAGGGCTTCCTGGTGGAGGACAACCCCGACACCGAGTACGTCCCGGCGACCGCGCTCAACGGCAAACGATCGAAGATCGTCTACCGGCTCTCCGCCGAGGGCAAGCAGCGCTTCGAGGAGCTGCTCGCGGACTCCGGTCCGGACGCCTGGGAGGACGAGCACTTCGGGGTGCACTTCGCCTTCTTCGGCCAGACCGACCGGGCGGTGCGGATGCGGGTCCTGGAAGGACGCCGTAGCCGCCTGGAAGAGCGGCTGGAGCGGATGCGCAGCTCGATCGCCCGCACCCGCGAGCGGTTCGACGACTACACGCTCGAACTGCAGCGGCACGGGCTGGAATCGGTGGAACGCGAGGTCCGGTGGCTCAACGAGCTGATCGAGACCGAGCGGGCCAACCGAACCGGCCGGGACCGCCCCGGGCGCTCCGGCTAGGAGCAGCCCGCGCCACCGGCCCCGGTGCCACGTGGCGGGAGTGGGCGCAGCGCGCCATTCAGATTGTCAGATGAGTAGCAAAGAGGCCCGTCGATCTCCGGCGAGTCTCACGAGATCACAGGGAGCAACCGGAATGGGTTCGGTTCGCGTAGCCATCGTGGGCGTGGGCAACTGCGCCGCGTCGCTGGTGCAGGGTGTCGAGTACTACAAGGACGCCGACCCGGCCGGCAAGGTCCCCGGGCTGATGCACGTGCAGTTCGGCGACTACCACGTCCGTGACGTGGAGTTCGTCGCCGCGTTCGACGTCGACGCCAAGAAGGTCGGCGAGGACCTGGCGCACGCCATCACCGCCAGCGAGAACAACACCATCAAGATCTGCGACGTGCCGCCGACCGGCGTGACCGTGCAGCGCGGCCACACCCTGGACGGCCTCGGCAAGTACTACCTGCAGACCATCGAGGAGTCCGACGAGGCCCCGGTCGACGTCGTGCAGGTCCTCAAGGACAAGCAGGTCGACGTTCTGGTCTGCTACCTGCCGGTGGGCTCCGAGGAGGCCGCCAAGTTCTACGCGCAGTGCGCCATCGACGCCAAGGTCGCCTTCGTGAACGCCCTTCCGGTGTTCATCGCCGGCACCAAGGAGTGGGCCGACAAGTTCACCGAGGCCGGCGTGCCGATCGTCGGTGACGACATCAAGTCGCAGGTCGGTGCCACCATCACGCACCGCGTGATGGCGAAGCTCTTCGAGGACCGCGGGGTCATCCTGGAGCGCACCATGCAGCTGAACGTCGGCGGCAACATGGACTTCAAGAACATGCTCGAGCGTGAGCGCCTGGAGTCCAAGAAGATCTCCAAGACCCAGGCCGTCACCTCGCAGATCCGCGACCGTGAGCTGGGCGCCAAGAACGTCCACATCGGTCCGTCCGACTACGTCGCCTGGCTGGACGACCGCAAGTGGGCGTACGTCCGCCTCGAGGGCCGCGCCTTCGGTGACGTTCCGCTGAACCTGGAGTACAAGCTCGAGGTCTGGGACTCCCCGAACTCGGCCGGTGTGATCATCGACGCGGTGCGCGCCGCGAAGATCGCCAAGGACCGCGGCATCGGTGGCCCGATCCTCTCCGCGTCCTCGTACTTCATGAAGTCCCCGCCGGTCCAGTACTTCGACGACGAGGCCCGCGAGAACGTCGAGAAGTTCATCCGCGGTGAGGTCGAGCGCTGAGCGCAGCGAAGTTCGCGACTGTAGGAGCTTCGCGCTGAGCGCAGCGAAGTTCGCGACTGTAGGAGCTTCGCGCTGAGCGCAGCCAAGTTCGCTCCTGTAGCTTCGCGCTGAGCGGTCCGCGACCGTAGGGGCTCAGTGCCGGTCCGAGCGCCGAGCCCATGACGGCGGCCGATGTTTCACGTGAAACATCGGCCGCCGTCATGACACCCTGGGCGGGTGGCGATCACCCGACGGCCGGCTCCGGCTCCCGACAACCCGTCCACCGGCCGCGCCACGCTCGGCGCTCTGGTACGCACCCGCGACTTCCGCCGGCTGCTCACCGCCCGGCTGCTCTCGCAGCTCTCCGACGGGGTCTTCCAGGTCTCACTGGCCTCGTACGTGATCTTCTCGCCGGAGCGGCAGTCCAGCCCGGCCGACATCGCCTCGATGCTGGCCGTGTTGCTGCTGCCGTTCTCGGTGATCGGCCCGTTCGCCGGGGTCCTGCTGGACCGCTGGCGCCGCCGGCAGGTGCTCTACCTGGGCAACCTGGCCCGCTTCGGGCTCGGCCTGGTGACCGCCGCCCTGCTGCTCGGACAGGCCCCGGACTGGCTGTTCTTCGCCGCCGCCCTGCTGGTCACCGCGCTCAACCGGTTCATCCTGGCCGGCCTCTCCGCCGCACTGCCCAGGGTGGTCGACCCCGCCCAGCTGGTCACCGCCAACGCCCTCTCCCCCACCCTCGGCACCGTCGCGGCGGCCTGCGGCGGTGGGATCGGCTTCCTCTTCCACCAGGTGATGGCCCCCGGCCCGGAGGCGGACGCGGCGCTGGTCACGGTCGCCGCCGCGCTCTACCTCGCCGCCGCGCTGGCCGCGCACCGGATGGCCCCCGAGCTGCTCGGCCCCGAGCACCACCCGGACCGGCCCGATCTGCGGCAGGCGCTCGGCCAGGCCGGGCACGAGTTCGCCGCCGGCCTGCGCCACCTGCTCCGGGACTGCCGGCCCGCCGTGCACGCGCTCGCCGCGGTCACCGCTGCCCGGTTCTGCTACGGCGTGCTGATCGTCACCGTCCTGATGCTCTCCCGCTACACCTTCAACGACCCCGAGGACAGCCAGGCCGGCCTGGCCACCCTGGGCACCGCGCTGGGCTTCTCCGCGGTGGGCTTCTTCCTCGCCGCGGTGGTCAGCCCCTGGTTCACCCGGCGGCTGGGGCTGGCCGGCTGGCTGACCGGCTGTCTCGGCTCGGCCGCCGTCTTCGTGCCGGCGCTCGGGCTGCCGTTCCGGGTCGCGCCCGCGATGGCCGCCGCGCTGCTGCTCGGCGTGGTCACCCAGGGCAGCAAGATCTGCACCGACACGATCGTGCAGAACTCGGTGGAGGACGCCTACCGCGGCCGGGTCTTCGCGCTCTACGACGTGCTCTTCAACGTGGCCTTCGTGGCGGCCGCCGGAGTGACCGCGCTGGTGCTGCCGCTGAACGGACGATCGGTGGGCGTGGTGGCGGGGGTCGCGCTGGTGTACGCGGGCAGTGCGGCGCTCTACGTCCGCGCCGCCCGGCGGACGCCGCCGCCCGTCAACTGAGCGGCGTCAACCGAGCCGTGGCGCACGGCACCCGGCCGGCGCGGACTCGCTAGGGTACCTGCCGCCCGCCTCACTCCGTCACCGGGTGAGGACAGTCCGTCGTCGCAGGGGGAGCCTGTGAGCACGCCACCGAATCCCCACCCTTACCCCGGCTTCGGCCCATCGCCCGCCTCGTACGGGCCACCGCCCCCGCCGACCGGCGGCCCGCCGCTGCCCGGCCAGGGCTACCCGGCCCCACCGCCGGCGATCCCCGAGCGTCGCGCCACGTCCGTACCGGACGGACCGGCCTGCCGGTTCTGCGGCGGCCGCCCGGCCTTGGCGGCCACCGTGCGCGGTCACCGCGGCCGGGGCCTGCTGGCCCGACCGCTCCGTCGCCCGGGCCCGTACTGCGTGGTCTGCGGCACCGCGACGATCCGCGACCTCTCCCAGCAGACCCTGCTGCGCGGCTGGTGGAGTTACCCGTCGCCGGTCCTCGTGCCGGCCGCCCTGTTGCGCAACCGCGCGGTGCACCGACGGCTGCGCGAGCTGCCCCCGCCGCCGCCCGGCAGCCACGGGCCGCAGCTCGACCCCGGGATGCCGCTGACCAGGCGCCCGGCGATCGGGATGCTGGTGGTGCCGGCCCTGCCGGTGCTGGCGCTGGCCGTGCTGCTGACCGTCGGCCCGGGTGACCGGCCGCTCGCGAACCGTCCCTCCGAGGCGGGTGTCGCGCCGAGCCCCCGGGCCGTCACCGCCCCGCCGGCCGATCCGGCCGGCGGCCCGACCGGCGCCGCGGTCGGCGACTGCCTGCGCGACGACCACCCGAGCGCCGGCGCGGACGACCCCGTGCCGGTCATCGAGCTGCTCCCCTGCACCGACCAGCGGGCCGAGTACCGGGTGGTCGAGCGGGTTCCCGGCAGCAGCGACGGACCGAGCGCCTGCCGGGCGGTGCCCGGCGCGGACAGCTGGTACAGCCGCGAGCAGGGGTCGCGGCGGCTCGTGCTCTGCCTGACCGCCACCCGCTAGTCGGCCGCCGGCCGCTCGGCCTCCCACCACTGCTTGAGCGCGGCCACCGCGGTCTCCTCGTCCATCGGGCCGTGCTCCAGCCGCAGCTCCAGCAGGTGCTTGTAGGCCTTGCCGACCAACGGGCCGGGCTTCAGTCCGAGCAGCTCCATGATCTGGTTGCCGTCCAGCGCCGGGCGGATGGAGTCCAGCTCCTCCTGCTCCTTGAGCTGCGCGATCCGCTCCTCCAGGCTGTCGTAGGTGCGGGAGAGCGTGAGCGCCTTCTTGCGGTTGCGGGTGGTGCAGTCGGAGCGGGTCAGCTTGTGCAGGCGCTCCAGCAGCGGACCGGCGTCCGTGACGTAGCGGCGGACGGCGGAGTCGGTCCACTCGCCGGCGCCGTAGCCGTGGAAGCGCAGGTGCAGCTCGACCAGCCGGGCGACGTCGTCGATCAGCTCCTTGGAGTACTTCAGCTCCCGCATCCGCTTCCGGGTCATCTTCGCGCCGACCATCTCGTGGTGGTGGAAGGAGACCCGGCCGTCCGACTCGAAGCGGCGGGTGCGCGGCTTGCCGATGTCGTGCAGCAGCGCGGCCAGCCGCAGCGTCAGGTCCGGGCCGTCCGTCTCCAACGCGACGGCCTGCTCCAGGACGGTCAGCGAGTGCTCGTAGACGTCCTTGTGCCGGTGGTGCTCGTCCCGCTCCAGGCGCAGCGCCGGCAGCTCGGGCAGCACGTGGCCCGCCAGCCCGGTGTCGACCAGCAGCCGCAGCCCCTTGATCGGGTGGTCCGCCAGCAGCAGCTTGTTCAGCTCGGCTTGCACCCGCTCGGCCGACACGATGGTGATCCGCTCGGCCATCGCGGTCATCGCCGCGATCACCTCGGGTGCGGGGGTGAAGTCGAGCTGGGCGGCGAAGCGGGCGGCCCGCATCATCCGCAGCGGGTCGTCGGAGAACGACTCCTCGGGCGTGGCCGGGGTGCGCAGCACCCGGACCTCCAGGTCCTCCAGACCGCGGTGCGGGTCGACGAAGCCGCGACCGGGCAGGTCGACGGCCATCGAGTTGACCGTGAAGTCCCGGCGGACCAGGTCCTCCTCGATGGTGTCGCCGAAGGTCACCTCGGGCTTGCGGGAGGTGCGGTCGTACGCCTCGGAGCGGTAGGTGGTGATCTCGATCAGGTAGGACCCGTCCGCGGTGTCCTTGCGGGCGCCGACCGTGCCGAAGGCGATGCCCACGTCCCAGACCGCGTCCGCCCAGCCCTTGACCAGCTTGAGCACCTGCCGGGGGCGGGCGTCGGTGGTGAAGTCCAGGTCGTTGCCGAGCCGGCCGAGCAGCGCGTCCCGCACCGAACCCCCGACCAGCGCCAGCCGGAAGCCGGCGTCCTGGAAGCGCCGGGCGATCTCGTCCGCGACCGGCGAGACCCGGAGCAGCTCCTGCAGGCCGAGGGTCTGCGCCTCGCTCAGGCCTGGCAGGGCGGAGCCGGCGGCGGGCGGGGCGAGCGGCGCGGAGCTGGAATCATTGGTGGTGGACACGGCACACAAGGGTACGTGGCCCCGACCACCGGTGGCCCGTGGGTTTTCCGGCCGGTCCGCATCGCCCGGCCCGCAACACTGCCGACCGGGCGGCGTCGTTACCATGCCGGTGGGGAACCTCCGGTCCGGCGCGGCGCGTCGTCCCGGGCAGTGCCGCGACAGCGGTCGGCGCGGAGCGGCACCGCAGGATGTTGACGGCAGCGGACCAGAACGGTGAGGGCGAACGGCGTGAGTGAGCCAGCACGGCACACGGGAGGTCCTCGCGGGCTGGTCCGGGGGCCCCGACGCGCGGGCCGGACCGGACTCGCCGCCCTGGCCGGTGGCTGCGCGCTGGCGCTGCTGGGCGCGGTGGTGGCCCCGCAGGCGCTGGCCGCGCCGACGCTGGCCGGCGTGACCCCGGACTTCCCGGTCGCGGTCAGCATCAACAGCGTCGAGCCGACCGCGCCCGGCGCGAACGGCACCCTGGTCGTCAGCGGCCAGGTCACCAACGGCGGCACCGCCCCGGTCAGGAACGCCCACGCGGGCCTGCTGGTCGGTGGCCGGACCAAGGACCCGCTGAGCACCCGCAGCGACATCGACACCATGCTGGCCAGGACCACCCCGACCGCTGCCGACGGCCGCGAGCTGGACAACCCGACCCAGCAGCTGAACGACCTCGCGCCGGGTGCCTCGGCGCCCTTCACGCTCCAGGTCTCGATGGGCGACCTGAAGCTGGACCAGGGGGTCTACGAGCTCGCGGTGGACGTCCAAGGCGGCACCCAGGACGACGACAGCACCCACCAGGTGGGCATCGCCCGCAGCCTGCTGCCGTACTTCCCGGACCCCAAGGACACCAAGCCCACCCAGATCGGCACGCTCTGGCCGCTCACCCACGCGCCCGAGCTGGTGGCCCAGACCGTGGCCGGCAACGACACCGACCAGACCCCGGTGCTGCGGGACGACTCGCTGGCCACCGAGCTGGCTCCGGGCGGCCGGCTGGACCAGCTGGTCAAGATCGGGGCCACCGTCCCGTCGCTGACCTGGGTGATCGACCCCGACCTGCTGGACACCGTGTACGCGATGACCCAGGCGTACCGGGTGCAACAGCCCGGCCACGGCGGCGAGCCGGCCAAGGACGACAACACCACCCCGGGCAAGGGCCAGGCGGTGGCCACCGCCTGGCTGAACGAGCTGCGCGCCGCGGTGACCAAGAACGGCGACGAGGTGGTCGCGCTGCCGTACGCCGACCCGGACCTCGCCTCGATCGCGCACAACGGCCAGGGCCTGGCCGGCCTGGACACCGCGCTGGGCAAGGCGAGCACGGCGGGCAAGGTCACCGTCGAGGGCCGGCTGTCGGTGGACGTCCGCAACGACGTCGCCTGGCCGTACCAGGGGGAGCTGGACCAGGAGATCGCGGGCACCGCGCAGAAGCTGGGCGACTCGCTGGTGCTGGTGAACGGCACCAGCCTGCCGGACTCCCCCTCGCTGGCGCACACCCCGAACGCGGCGCGGCCGATCGGCGACAACCTGACCGCGGTGGTGGCCGACAGCGGACTGTCCGCGCCGTTCCAGTCCGACCTGAGCACCCAGGCCGAGCGCACCCTGGCCGAGCAACGCTTCCTGGCCCAGAGCCTGGCCATCACCCAGGAGCAGCCGAACAACCAGCGCAGCCTGCTGGTGATGCCGCCGCGCGAGCTGACCGCCAACACCGCGCAGGCACTGGCCGAATCGCTGAAGGACGCGCAGAACGACAAGTGGACCACGCCGGCCACGCTGGACGCGGTGGCGAGCGCGCCGGCCGACCCCGGCGCCACCACCACCGTGCCGGGCGCCGACTCCTACCCGGGCAACCTGCGCTCCTCCGAGCTGACCAGCTCGGACTTCGCGGCCGTCTCGACCATGCAGCAGGGGGTCGACCAGCTGCTCCGGATCCTGACCGTGCCGCAGCGGGTGAGCAGCCCGTTCGGTGCCGCCATGGTCCGCTCGGTCTCCACCGGCTGGCGCGACCAGCAGTCGGCCGGCACGGGCTACCGCCTCAACGTGCGGAAGTACCTGGACCAGCTGACCTCCGCGGTGAGCATCCCGGCCAAGAGTAAGATCATCACTCTTCCGGGTGACTCCGGACTGTTGCAGGTCAGCGTCAAGAACGACCTCAACCAGACCGTGGAGAACCTGCAGCTGCGGCTCACCTCCGGGCAGCCGAACCGGCTCAAGGTCAGCGTGCCGGTGCCGGTGGTGCTGGGCGCCGCGCACAGCAACTCGCTGCGCTTCACCGCGCAGGCCAAGCAGAACGGGCTGGTCCCGATGACCGCCCAGCTGTGGACGGTCGGGCCGGACCCGCAGCCGTACGGGCCCGCGGTGCAGTTCAACGTCGAGGTCACCAAGGTGCCCAGCGGGGTCTGGTGGGTGGTCGGCGCCGGCGGCGTGCTGGTGCTGCTGGCCGGGGCGCGAATCTACCTCCAGCGCAAGAAGCAGGACGGGGAGCCCGAGGACCCGGACGCGCCCCTGGTGCCGGATGCGGCGGACCGGGTCACCGACCAGGGGACCACCACGGCGCAGGCGTAGCGGTCGGCGTCGAAAGCCGGGTTCGGCCGAGCCGTGATGAGACAGTAGGTCTCCGAGACCAGCCGGACCAGGACGCCTAAGAGGTGGCATGAACGCGCCGCGTGACGACCGAGTGCAGGGCCAGGAGCGCGACCGGAACCGGACCGGGAGTGCGCCCGCACCGGAGGCCGCGGCGGAGGAACCGGACTGGTACCTGGCCGACACCTACGCTCGGGACCCGTACGCCGCCGATCCGTACGCCGGCGCCGACCAGCCCGGGCCGTACCACCGCGCCACGGACGACGCGGGGCCGACTCCGGAGCCGGCCCCGGAGCCCGTCGAGGAATCCGCCGAGGAGCCCTTCGAGGCGGCCGCCCCGAAGGCGGACGGCCTGGAGGCGGTGATCCCGGCCTCCCGCTGGGCCCGCCCGGCCCCGGTGCAGGCCCCGGTCCAGGTCCCGGTGGCCGCCGGCACCGCGGGGGACGGCGAGCCCGACGAGTTCATCGGGGTGGACGACCTGCTCGGCACCGCGACGGCCACCGCGGAGAAGCCGTTCGTCCCGGTGATCGAGTTCGACCCGCCGCTCACCACCGCGGAGACCGGGGGGCGGGCCGCCACCGCGCCGCCGGCCCCGCCCGGCCACCGGCCCGAGGAACCCGTCAGGCGCAGGGAACCGGACCGGGGCTCGGGGAGCGCCGTCGGAGAACCGCCGGAGACCCCTGGCGAACCGGGCGAACCCGCCGAGCCGCTCGAGCCGTCCCCCGCCGCCGCGACCCCCTCGGTCGGCGGCCGGGTGGTCAACCTGGTCAACTCCAGCGCCGTGATGGCCGCCGGCACCCTGGTCTCCCGCGCCACCGGCTTCCTGCGCACCATGGTGATCGCCGCCGCGATCGGCGTCGGCACCATGGGCGACTCCTACTCCGCCGCGAACACCCTGCCCACCCTGCTCTACATCCTGATCGGCGGCGGCGCGCTCAACGCGGTCTTCGTCCCGCAGCTGGTCCGCAGCATGAAGCAGGACGAGGACGGCGGCACCGCCTACGCCAACCGGCTGCTCACCGTGGTGATCACCGGCCTGGCCGGGGTCGCCTTCGTGGCGGTGCTGGCCGCCCCGCTGCTGGTCCAGCTGATCTCGCACTCGCTGATGCGCGACCCGGTCGGCGCCGACACCACGGTGACCCTGGCCCGTTACTGCCTGCCGACCATCTTCTTCATGGGCGTTCACGTGGTGATGGGTCAGATCCTCAACGCCCGTGGCCGGTTCGGCGCGATGATGTGGACCCCGGTCCTCAACAACATCGTGGTGATCTTCAGCTTCGGGATGTACCTCTGGGTCTTCGGGACCTTCCAGCACAGCCGGGTCACCCCGGAGAGCGTCTCTCCCGAGGGCCTGCGACTGCTGGGGATCGGCACCCTGCTCGGGCTCGCGGTGCAGGCGCTGTCGATGATCCCGTACCTGCGCGCCGCCGGCTTCCGGTTCCGGCCCCGCTTCGACTGGCGCGGGCACGGCCTGGGCAAGGCGGCCCGGCTGGCCAAGTGGACCTTCCTCTTCGTGCTCGCCAACCAGGCCGGCTACCTGGTGGTCACCCAGCTCGCCACCGCGGCCGGCGCCCGGGCCGCGCAGACCGGCGTCCTCGGCGTGGGCCTGGCGGCCTACTCCAACGCGCTGCTGATCTGGCAGCTGCCGATGGCCGTGATCACCGTCTCGGTGATGAGCGCGGTGCTGCCACGGCTCTCCCGCTCGGCCGCCGACGGTGACGCCGGCGCGGTCCGCGACGACCTCTCGTACGGGCTGCGCACCTCCGCGGTGGCGATCGTCCCGGCCGCCTTCCTCTTCCTGGCCCTCGGCCCGCAGATCGGCACCGCGATCTACGGGCTGGGCAACGGCGGCGGCGTCGCGCACGCCACCACCGCGGTCGGGTACATGCTCTCCGCCTTCGCCCTCGGCCTGATCCCGTACTCCGTGCAGTACGTCCTGCTGCGCGGCTTCTACGCCTACGAGGACACCCGGACCCCGTTCTCCAACACCGTCTGGGTGGCCGCCGCCCAGGCCGGCGCCGCGGTCCTCTGCTACCTTGTGCTCCCCGCCCGGTGGGCGGTCACCGGGATGGCACTCGGCTACGGCGCCTCCTACGCGCTCGGGGTCGCGGTGGCGCTGCCCAAGCTCAAGGCACGGATCGGCGGCCTGGACACCGGGCGGATCGCCCGGACGTACGCCCGGCTCAGCATCGCCTGCCTGCCGGCCGGCCTGCTCGGGTTCCTGGTCTCGTTCGGCCTCGGCGACCTGCTCGGCGGCTGGTTCGGCAGCGTGGTCGCGGTGGCGGTCGCGGCCGCCGTCCAGCTGTCCGCCTTCCTGGCGCTCGCCCGCCGGATGCGGATCGAGGAGCTGAACGCGATGATCGGTATGGTCCGTAGTCGACTGGGCCGCTGACCCCGGCTCAGTTTGTCCACCAACCGAATGGAGTAATCAGGCCGCAACCAGTTGGCCCCCTCACCGGTCGTACTCCGGTGAGAAGAGTAGGCACAATTGTCTTCGAACGACGGGCTCTGCGGACCCGGGTTCTCGCGCGCCCGCCCCTCCCGGGGCACCCCGCCGAGGGCACCCAACCGGGCGATACAAGGGGAGGCAGGACGACGGTGACTGATCGCACCAAGGCAGTCGTCGACACGTCAGCGGCCGAGGAGGGGGCCGAGGTCACCGCACCGCTCTCGGCCGAGGAGATCGCGGCCGAGATCGCCGCACCGGCCGGCTCGAGCGGCGAACCGCCGGCGGGCTCCGGGAGGACCCTCCCGCTCCGCGCCCTGCCCGACGACGCCACCGAGCTCCTGCCGGCCTCGGCCGACCCCGCCACCACGCCGCTCGGCACCGTGCCCCCCGCCGGGGCGGTCGCCGAGCCGCCGGCGCCGGTCCGGCACAGCGGTGACATGATCGCCGAGCGCTACCGGCTGGAGGAGTGCATCTCCCAGGCGGAGTACTTCAGCAGCTGGCGCGCGGTGGACGAGAAGCTGCGCCGCGCGGTCGGCGTCCACCTGCTGGCCGCCGGGCACAGCCGGGCAGACACCGTGCTGGCCGCGGCCCGCTCCGCCGCGCTGCTCAACGATCCGCGTTTCGTCCAGGTGCTCGACGCGGTGCGGGACGGCGAGCTGGTCTACGTGATCCGCGAGTGGCTGCCCGGCGCCACCGACCTGGCCACCCTGCTCGCGGCCGGCCCGCTGGAGCCCTACGACTCCTACCAGCTGGTCAAGCAGGTCAGCGACGCGATCGCGGCCGCCCACCGCAGTGGCCGGGCGCACCTGCGGCTCACCCCGCGCTGCGTGCTGCGCACCGAGACCGGCCAGTACCGGATCAACGGCCTGGCGGTCGACGCCGCGCTGCGCGGCCTGCCCGAGGACGACGCCGAGCTGACCGACACCCGCGCGATCGGCACCCTGCTCTACGCCGCCCTCACCCACCGCTGGCCCTACCCGGAGGACCGTTACGACCTCCAGGGGCTGCCCAAGGGCCTCGGCTGCCTCCCGCCGGACCAGGTCCGGGCCGGGGTGCACCGCGGTCTGGCCGAGCTGGCCGCGCGGGCGCTCTGCGACCCGCCCCCGCACCACCTGGCACCCATCCGCACCCCGGAGGAGCTGGCCAAGGCCGTCGCGCTGCTGCCCAGAATCCGCCAGCCCGAGCCCGATCCGGCGCAGCCCGGGCTGGCCGCGCCGCGCTACTCGGCCCCGCAGCCGGTGGCCGGCCGGGTCGGCCGCGAACCGCGCCCGGTCCAGCCGGCACCCACGCACCCCGCTCCGCCGGCCGGACCACGCTCCGCCGCCCGGGCCAACCGGGGCCGGGGCAGGCGGCTGCTCACCTGGACGGTCTCCGCCGTCCTGCTGGCCGCGATCGGCTACGGCTCCTGGGAGCTGGTCGGCCGGCTCGGCAACACCGGCAGCCCCGGCACCCAGCACCAGGCGCTGGGGCCCTCGGGCGCCGCCAGCGCGCCCGGTCGGCCGTCCGCCGGCAGCGGCACCGCCGCCCCGGTCCAGCTGCAGATCTCCAACGTCACCTCGTTCAACCCGTACGGCGACCCGGACGTGCACGCCGACCAGCTGCACAACGCCTACGACGGCAACCCGAACACCGTCTGGACCACCGAGGGCTACTACGACGACCTGCCCAGGCTCGGGCACGGCACCGGCCTGCTGGTGGACCTCGGCTCGGCCAAGCCGGTCAGCTCGGTCACCGTGCAGTTCGCCGGCGGCAGCACCACCGCCGAGCTCCGGGTGCCCAACGCGACCGGCGGCGCCGTGCCCACCGCCTTTGGCGACTTCGGCAACCCGGTCGCCCAGGGCAGCGGCACCACCGTGAACTTCCAGCCCACCTCGCCGGTCAACAGCCGTTACCTCTTGATCTGGCTGACCAGCCTCCCCAAGGATGTGGATGGAAGCTACCGGGGCCAGGTCGCGGAGATCACGGTCACCGGCTGAGGACGAGCCTCGATGGGGGGCGGATGGCGGAGCCGACCGAGCCGCGCGCGACGGCGGCCGAGGAGTGCAGCGACGCCGAGCTGCTCGCCCGGCATGTCGCCGGGGACCGTACGGCCTTCGGCCGGCTGGTCGAGCGGCATCGCGAGCGGCTCTGGGCGGTCGCCGTGCGTACCCTCGGCGACCGCGAGGAGGCGGCCGACGCCCTGCAGGACGCCCTGGTCTCGGCGTTCCGCTCGGCCGGCGGCTTCCAGGGCCGCTCCGCCGTGACCACCTGGCTGCACCGGATCGTGGTCAACGCCTGTCTGGACCGGGCCCGCCGGGCCGCGGTGCGGCGGACCACGCCGCTGGACGACGATCCGCAGAAGCTGGACGCCCTGGTCGGCAGTGCCGAGCCCACCGACGTCCAGGTGGTCCGGCACGAGCTGCGCCGCGAGTTGGCCACCGCGCTCGCCGCCCTCCCCGCCGAGCAGCGGGCCGCCCTGGTCCTGGTGGACATGCAGGGCTACCCGGTCGCCGAGGCCGCCGAGGTGCTCGGGGTCGCGGTCGGCACGGTCAAGAGCCGCTGCGCCCGCGGCCGGGCCAGGCTGCTGCCGCTGGTCCGACACCTGCGGGAGACCGGCGTTTCACGTGGAACACCGCCGGGTGGGCCCGGGGGGAACCCGGAGGGCCCCGGCCCCGTCCCACCGGAGGACCCTGGTGTCCGCTCCGAGTTGCGCCTGGAAGGAGATGCGACGGCCCGATGACGCACCAGACACCCGAACCGGTCGAGTCGGCCCGGTCCGCCTCCCATCCCTCCCTCGACCAGCTGGCGGACCTCCAGGAGGAGTTGCTGGCCGCCGCCGAGGAGCGGTCGGTCCGCGCCCACGTCGCCGGCTGCCCCGAGTGCGCGGAGACGCTGACCGCGCTGGCCGGCGTCAGCGAGCTGCTCGCCGCCGAGCCGGCGCCCGCGCTGCCGGCCGAGGTGGCCGATCGGATCGACGCCGCCCTGGCCGCCGAAGCCGCGGCTGCTCCCGCCCGTCCGTCGGCGGCCACGCCTACCCGCCCGGCCGTCCCCGTCCCCGCCGGCGCGGCCGGCCGCGCCCGCCCGCCCGGCCGCGCCGACCGGTCCGCCGGCCCGGCCCGGAGCCCGCGCCGCCGCCGGCTGCTGGCGGCGGCCGCCGGCACCTTCGCGGCGCTCGGCCTCGGCGCCGGCCTGCTGCTCTCCGGCGTGCTCGGGCAGCAGCAGCCGAGCACCACGGCCGGCGCCCCCGCCCGGCCCACCCCCGCCGTCGTGGCCGGGCCGGCCTTCACCGCGGCCCAGCTCCCGGCCGAGGTCCAGCACCTGCTCGCCGGCGGCGCGTCGGCCGCCGCCCAGACCCCCGGCAACGTTCCGCACCTCGCCACCGAGCAGGTTCCGAGCGCCACCAGCGCCGCCCTGCCGCCCTGCGTCCAGCAGGCCGTCGGCGTCCACCGGGCCGAGCAACCGCTGGCGAGCACGCACGGCTCGTACGACGGCTCGCCGGTCGACCTCTACGTGTTCCGGATCGCGGGCGACCCGGGCCACCTGGACGTCTACCTGCTCAGCCCGGACTGCGCCCAACACCCGGGGACGACGGCCTCGGTGGCGCTGCACCAGGTCGTCCCGGCCGGCTGAGCCGGTCCCGCTCACTCGTCCACGCGGTGGGCGGCTGGTACCGGCGTCCGGGGGAATGCGGGACACTGGGGACTCGTTGTCCCGGGCGGCGGAGCAGGACCGCCACCCCTCCCCGCCCTGGGCGGGTCGCGATGCGAACCAGGAGATGCAGTGAGCGACGTCCGTAACGTGATCATCATCGGCTCCGGCCCGGCCGGCTACACGGCCGCGCTCTACACCGCGCGGGCCTCCCTCGAGCCGCTCGTCTTCGAGGGCGCGGTCACCGCCGGCGGCGCGCTGATGAACACCACCGAGGTCGAGAACTTCCCCGGCTTCCGGGACGGCATCATGGGCCCCGAGCTGATGGACAACATGCGGGCCCAGGCCGAGCGCTTCGGCGCCGAGTTGGTGCCGGACGACGTCGTCGCGGTCGACCTCACCGGTGAGATCAAGACCGTCACGGACTCCGAGGGCACCGTGCACCGGGCCCGCGCCGTGATCGTCACCACCGGTTCGCAGCACCGCAAGCTCGGCCTGCCCCGGGAGGACGACCTGTCCGGCCGCGGCGTCTCCTGGTGCGCGACCTGTGACGGCTTCTTCTTCCGCGACCAGGACATCGCGGTGGTCGGCGGCGGCGACACCGCCCTGGAGGAGGCGACCTTCCTCTCCCGCTTCGCCAAGAGCGTCACGGTCATCCACCGCCGGGACACCCTGCGCGCCTCCAAGGCCATGCAGGAGCGCGCGTTCGCCGACCCGAAGATCACCTTCGCCTGGGACAGCGCGGTCGAGGCCATCCACGGCGACCCCAAGCTCACCGGGGTGACCCTGCGCGACACCACCACCGGCGAGCTGCGCGAGCTGCCGGTCACCGGTCTGTTCATCGCGATCGGCCACGACCCGCGCACCGAGCTGTTCAAGGGCCAGCTGGAGCTGGACGCCGAGGGCTACCTCAAGGTGGAGGCCCCCTCCACCCGGACCAACCTCACCGGTGTCTTCGGCGCCGGCGACGTGGTCGACCACACCTACCGCCAGGCCATCACCGCCGCCGGCACCGGCTGCTCCGCCGCGCTGGACGCCGAGCGGTTCCTGGCCCACCTGGCCGACCAGGAAGCCAAGGCCGCCGCCGCGGTCACGGTCTGAGTCACCCCCGGCCCCCGGTTCCGCCCGCCGCGTTTCACGTGAAACAGTGCGGGCGGAGAAACAGATTCCGCTCCCCCGTTGTTCTGCCTGTAGAACCCCGTAACAGACCTTAGGAGATCCCGTGGCCGGCGCCACCATCACCGTGACCGACGCGACCTTCGACGCCGAGGTCCTCAAGAGCGACAAGCCCGTCCTGGTGGACTTCTGGGCCACCTGGTGCGGCCCGTGCAAGCAGGTCGCCCCCGTCCTGGAGGAGATCGCCAAGGAGCACGGTGACCAGATCACCATCGCCAAGGTCGACGTTGACAAGAACTCCGCGGTGGCCGCGCAGTACGGCGTCATCTCGATCCCGACCCTGAACGTGTACCAGAACGGCGAGCTCGTGAAGAGCATCGTCGGCGCCCGCCCCAAGGCGGCGCTGCTGCGCGAGCTGGCCGACTTCATCCAGGCCTGATCCAACGGCGAAGGGGCGTGGTCCGGACCACGCCCCTTCGCCGTCTTCCGACCCGGGGTCAGAACGCGACCCGGGGTCAGAACGGTCGCAGCGCGGGCTCCTTCCGCGCGCCGCCGAGCAGGCGCTCCAGCGCCCCCTCGACATCACCCTTCCAGGAGAGCGTGGAGCGAGCCTCCAGCCGCAGCCGCGGATGGCGGTGGTGCGGCCGGACCGTCTTGAAGCCCACCGCCAGCAGGTGGTCGGCCGGCAGCAGACAGCTCGGCCGCTCGCCCCCGGCCGAGCCGAACGCCTCGATCGCGCGGAACCCCCGCCCCAGCAGGTCCTTGGCCACCGTCTGCACCAGCACCCGCCCCAGCCCCTGCCCCTGGAACTCCGGCAACACCCGGCTGATCATCAGCTGGACGGCGTCCGGCGAGACCGGACTGGTCGGGAAGGACTGCGAGCGCGGCACATAGGCCGGCGGCGCGTAGAGCACGAAGCCGGCCGGAGCCTCGTCCACATAGACGATCCGACCGCAGGACCCCCACTCCAACAGCACCGCGGAGATCCAGCTCTCCTTCTCCAGCTCCGGCTTGCCAGACTCCACCGCCTCCCGGCCGCGCACCGGGTCGAGCTCCCAGAAGACACAGGACCGGCAGGGCCCGGGCAGGTCCGCCAGATTGTCCAGTGTCAGGGGAGCGATCCTCCGTCCCATCCACCACACCTCCTCGTGGTTCCTACCCGCGGTACGCGGACGGCACAGACGCCTGTGGGTGCATGTTTCACGTGAAACATGCACCCACAGGGTGGCACCGCGCGATCAGCGGGTCCCGATCAGCTCTGCGAGAGCCGCAGTCCGTCCTCCCCCGGAGCCAGGCTGTCGAGGATCCGGTTGAGGTCCTCCACCGAGGCGAACTCCAGCACCACCTTGCCCTTGCCGAGCTTGCCGTTGCGCTGCGAGACCTCGACCTTGACCCGGGTGTCGAAGCGGTCGGAGAGCCGGCCGGCCAGGTCGTTGAAGGCCGGGGAGAGCAGCTTGCCGGCCTTCGGGCCGACCGGGCGCGGCGGCTTCTCCTCGCTGTCCATCAGCCGCACGATCTCCTCGGTGGTCCGCACCGAGAGGCCCTCCGCGATGATCCGGGTGGCCAACTGCTCCTGCCGCTCGTGCTCCGGGAGGCCCACCAGGGCCCTGGCGTGACCGGCGGTCAGCACTCCGGCGGCCACCCGCCGCTGCACGGTCGGCGAGAGCTTCAGCAGCCGCAGGGTGTTGGAGACGTGCGAACGCGAGCGGCCGATCCGGTCGGCCAGCTCGTCATGGGTGCAGGAGAAGTCGTGCAGCAGCTGCTCGTAGGCGTTCGCCTCCTCCAGCGGGTTGAGCTCGGCCCGGTGCAGGTTCTCCAGCAGCGCGTCCAGCAGCAGCTTGTCGTCCTCGGTGGCACGGACGATCGCCGGGATCTGCTCCAACCCGGCCTCCCGGGAGGCCCGCCAGCGCCGCTCGCCCATGATCAGCTCAAAGCGCTCCGGTCCCACCTGGCGCACCACCACCGGCTGCAGCAGGCCCACCGCCTTGATGGAGTCGACCAGCTCCTCCAGCTTGTCCTCGTCGAAGACCTCACGCGGCTGGCGCGGGTTCGGCGTGATCGCGTCCAGCGGCAGCTCGGCGAACCGGGCGCCGTCCACCGGGCTCAGCTCGGCACCGCGCGCGCTCTCCTCCCGGACGGCCGAGGCCGCCCGGGCCGCCACCGTGCCTCGGCCGGAGGGCAGCAGCGGCACCGCGCTGGGCGCCACCGCCCCGCTGCCCGCCGCGGCGAGAGCCCCCGACGGCGCGGAGGCGGCCGGCGAAGCGGGCCGTTCCTGGGCCTCCGTGGCCACCCCACCGCCGACCCCATCCGCCGTGGTCGGCGGGATCAGCGCCCCGAGCCCTCGTCCCAGACCCCTGCGACCGCTCACCGATTGCCCTCCATCGTGCTGTGCTGTGCCGTCGGCGTCGCCTGCGCGCCGATCGTGGTCCGCTGCTGCCCCACCGCGCCGAGCGCGTCCGCCGCCGTCTGCTCGGCCGCGGTGGGCGACGCCGCCAGCCCGGGGGCGCGCAGCGCCAGCTCACGGGCGGCCTCCAGGTAGGAGAGTGCACCAGCCGAGCCCGGGTCGTAGGTCAGCACGGTCTGCCCGTAGCTCGGGGCCTCCGAGATGCGGACCGAGCGCGGAATGGCGGTCCGCAGCACCTCCGCGGTGAAGTGGGTGCGCACCTCCTCGGCGACCTGGGCGGCCAGCCGGGTCCGGGCGTCGTACATGGTGAGCAGGATGGTCGAGACGTGCAGCGTCGGGTTGAGGTGCGCCCGCACCAGATCCACGTTGCGCAGCAGCTGCCCCAGCCCCTCCAGCGCGTAGTACTCGCACTGGATCGGGATCAGCACCTCCTGGCCGGCCACCAGGGCGTTGACCGTCAACAGGCCCAGCGAGGGCGGACAGTCGATCAGGACGTAGTCCAGCGGCTGCTCATAGGCGGCGATCGCGCGCTGCAGCCGGCTCTCCCGGGCCACCAGCGAGACCAACTCGATCTCCGCGCCGGCCAGGTCGATGGTGGCGGGGACGCAGAACAGGCCCTCGACGTCCACCACCGGCTGCACCACGTCGGCGAGCGGCTTCCCCTCCACCAGGACGTCGTAGATCGATGGCACCTCGGCGTGGTGGTCGATCCCCAGCGCGGTGGAGGCGTTGCCCTGCGGGTCGAGGTCCACCACCAGGACGCGCAGTCCGTGCATGGCCAGCGAGGCGGCCATGTTGACGGTGCTGGTGGTCTTCCCCACCCCGCCCTTCTGGTTGGCCACCACGATCACGCGGGTCGCCGACGGCCGGGGAAGCCCCTCACCCGCCCGCCCCATCGCCTGGACCGCGGCCTGGGCCGCCCGCCCGATGGGGGTGTCATCGATCTGGTCGATGGTCTCCGAGTCCTGCATGGGGGTCAGTGTTTCACGTGAAACCGGAGCGGCAACAGTCGCCGCCCGGCTGAGACCCAGCCCGCGGCGGAGCCGCAAGTCAAAACCGGCCGAGAGGAGAGAGCGACGTTTCACGTGAAACACCATGCCGGTAATGTCGCAAATCTGACGGTGCGACACTCCGGGGGAACGACAGAGGCCCGGGGCAACCGCCCCGGGCCTCGAACGACCTCACTCAGCGCCGACGACGCCCCGCGCCCCGGCCGCCGTCACCCGGCCGCCCCGCCCGGCCGGCCCGGGCCACCTTGGCCCGCCGGGTCGCCGCCCTCACCCCACCCGGGCTCTCCCCCGCCTTCACCTGCACCACCCGGGTCGCGGCACCGAGCAGGTTCGCCCCCACCGGGATCACCGCCCACTCCACCGCGCCCAGCCGGGTCAGCGCCGCCCGCGAGTCGACCAGCTCCTGCTCGGCGGTGTCACCCTTGAGCGCCAACATCTGCCCGTACGGGCGAAGCAGCGGCATCCCCCAGCCGGCCAGCCGGTCCAGCGGGGCCACCGCCCGCGCGGTGACGATGTCCACCGAGACCTTGCCGACCATCTCCTCCGCGCGCCCGCGCAGCACGGTGACGTTCGACAGCTCCAGCTCCCGGACCACCTCCTCCAGGAAGGTGGTCCGCCGCAGCAGCGGCTCCAGCAGCGTCACCGAGACGTCCGGCCGAGCCAGCGCCACCGGAATCCCGGGCAGCCCGGCACCCGAGCCGACGTCGCAGAGCGTGGCGTCGGCCGGCAGCAGCTCGGACAGCACCGCGCAGTTCAGCACGTGCCGGTCCCAGAGCCGCGGCACCTCCCGCGGCCCGATCAGCCCGCGCTGCACCCCCGCCGTCGCCAGCAGCTGGGCATAGCGCTCCGCGGCCGCGAACCGCTCCCCGAAGACCTCCCGCGCCGCCTCGGGCGTCGCGCCGAGCTCATCCGGGCCACCGTCGGCCGCCGCACTCTCCGTCGCCATCTCAGCTTCTCCGCTCACCGATTCCACCGACCGCACTCCAGCACCGTTTCACGTGAAACACCACTCGCCAACTCAGGCACGACGACCCCGTCCGCACCGGGCGGACGGGGTCGGACGAGGGACTCGTGCCGCGGGCGTCAGCCCGCCAGGACCACGACGCAGCGCTGGGGCTCCTCGCCCTCCGACTCGCTGCGCAGACCCGCCGCGGCCACCGCGTCGTGCACCACCTTGCGCTCGAACGGCGTCATCGGCCGCAGCTTCACCGCCTCACCGGTGCGCTTCGCCTGCTCCGCCGCCTCGGCGCCCAGCGCCGCCAGCTCAGCCCGCTTGCGCGCCCGGAAGCCCGCGATGTCCAGCATCAGGCGGCTGCGCTCACCGGTCTCGCGGTGCACCGCCAGTCGGGTCAGCTCCTGGAGCGCCTCCAGCACCTCACCGTCCTGTCCGACCAGCCGCTGCAGGGTCCGGTCGTCGCTGTCGCCGACGATGGAGACCAGGGCCCGATCGCCCTCGACGTCCATGTCGATGTCGCCATCGAGGTCGGCGATGTCCAGCAGGCCTTCCAGGTAGTCGGCGGCGATCTCGCCCTCCTGCTCCAGGCGGGCGATCAGCGCATCGGAATCAGTGGCCTGAGCGGTCTGTCCGGCGTCGACGGCAGAGGTGGTGCCTTCCGTCACGAGAGAGACTCCTTCGAGGATGGGGCCCGAGGGACCGGGCCGAGAACGAAGATCGGGAAGAGATCCGGCTCAGGACTACTTCTTCTTCGGCCGCTGGCCGCTCTGCTGCGGACCGCGCTTGGCGGCGCCGCCACCCTGCTTGGTCGCCGGACGCTTGCTCCCCGCCGCCGGCTTGGCCGCGCTCTGCGCGGTGGGCACCACGTCCTGCACCGGGACGTCCTCGGACGCCTCCGGCTCGGCCTCCTTGGTCAGGCTCGCCTTGGCCGTGCCGGCGCTCACCTGCTGCCGCTGCGCCTTGGTCTGCTTGCGCGGCTGCTGCCGACGGACCTGCGCGGACTCCTCGACCACCGCTGCGGCCTGCTGCTGCGCCGGCTTGGCACCGAAGAGGCCGAACAGACCGGCACCCTTGATCACCGTGCCGTCCGGGTTCAGCCGACCGGCCGCCTTCAGCCGGGCCTGCCGCTCCTGCCAGGCCTTGCTGCCCGGAGTCGGGTTGTTGCGGATGACGACCAGCTGCTGGCCCATCGACCAGACGTTGGTGGTGAGCCAGTAGACCAGCACACCGACCGGGAAGTTGATGCCCATCACGGCGAACATCAGCGGGAAGACGTACATCAGCATCTTCTGCTGCTGCATGAACGGCGTCTTGACCGTGAGGTCCATGTTCTTGGTCATCAGCTGGCGCTGCGTGATGAACTGCGAGGCCGACATCATCACGATCATCACAGCCGTGACGATCTTGACGGTGGTGTCACCGCTGTGCACGAAGGTGGCCGACAGCGGCGCGCCGAAGATGTGCGCCTTCTGCGCGCTGGCCAGCAGAGCCCCGTGGATGACGCCGATCTGCTTGTTGTGGGCGACCGAGCTCAGCACCCCGTACAGGGCGGTGAAGAACGGCATCTGCACCAGGATCGGAAGGCAGCTCGAGAAGGGGTTGGTGCCCGCCTCCTTGTAGAGCTTCATCATCTCTTCGGACTGGCGCTGCTTGTCGTTCTTGTAGCGCTCCTGGATGGCCTTCATCTTCGGCTGAATGACCTGCATGGCCCGGGTCGCCTTGATCTGCTTCACGAAGAGCGGGATCAGGCAGATCCGGATCACGACCACCATCGAGGCGATGGCGAGGCCCCAGGCCCAACCACTGTTGGGGTCGAAGACGTTGCTGTAGAGCGAGTGGAACTGGACGATGATCCAGGACACCGCGGTGTAGAGAGGACTCAGGAAGGACCAGGTCACCGGTCAGACTCCTTGGGCGTTGGGCTTGGTCGTCAGGCTTGCGGACATCGGGCCTACCGACGTCTGACCAGCAGCCGTCGAGCCTGAGGTGACCGGGCCGTCCGCCGGGGAGCCGGCGGGCTCCGGGCTCGCGGAGCCACCGGTCCTGGACTGCACCAGGGCGCGGAGCCGCTGGTGCCAAACGGGACGCTTGCGCGGCGGTACGTGATCCACGCCGCCGGGGGACCAGGGGTTGCAGCGCAGGATCCGCCAGGCGGTCAGGGCGCTGCCCTTCACCGCTCCGTGCAGGCGTACCGCCTCGTACCCGTAGTGCGAACACGAGGGGTAGTAGCGGCACACCGGACCGAGCAGCGGACTGATAGTCCACTGGTAAACCCTGATCAGTCCCATCAGCAGGTACTTCATCGCCCTGATCCTGTCGCCGAGGCGGCCTGCTCCGTCCGGAGCAGGCGCCTGAGCGCCGCATCCAGGTCTTGCGCAAGATCCGAGTACGCGGCCGTCCCCGCCGGGGGCAGCGCCCGTACCACTATCAGGCTACCTGCGGGAAGACGGGCCAGCCGATCCCGGACCAGGTGACGTAGGCGACGCTTGACCAGGTTGCGCACGACGGCCGGACCGACCGCCTTGCTCACGACGAAACCCGCACGCACCGAGGGAGTCCCCTCGGCGACGTGCGGGTGGGAGTCGCTGTTCCCGCTGGCCTGCCCGACCTGGTCGGCCACTCTGAGGTGGACCACCAGCAGGGGCCGGCCGGCTCGGCGACCGCGTTTCACCGCGGTCGCGAAGTCCTGGCGCCGCCGCAGCCGATTCTCGGAGGGCAGCACTGCAGACCCTGGGCGCGGATCAGGCGGAGATGCTGGCGCGGCCCTTGCCACGGCGGGCCGCCAGGATGGCGCGGCCGGCGCGGGTACGCATACGCAGCCGGAAGCCGTGGGTCTTGGCGCGACGACGGTTGTTCGGCTGGAAGGTGCGCTTGCTCACTCGGGGGCTCCTGGGGTGAATCGTAGGGTGACGAATTGCAGCTTGGCCGTCACCGTGCGTCCGCGTGATCTCCCCTTCGGTACTGGGAAATCCGGCCCAACGTCCCAGGTCTGCTGGGGTTGAGGCAATCCACGGCGCCCGTGCTGCGCGCCTTTTGGAAGCGGGAAGGACCCGCGGACATGCGGCAGCGGCCATCGACAACTCGACCTGGTTACGGTACGCGGGACGAGGGGCGAGGGTCAAACCGGCCTGGCGACGCGGTCGATTCCGACCTTGATCGCCCAATCATGCACAGCCTGTGGACAACAACTTGAATCAGCTCTGTCAGCTGACTACCGTTGCAGGACTTGTCTGGTTTTGTTCATCCACACAGACCAGCCCATGATCCTGGCCAGGACCACCACCCCGTTCCGGGGAACCGAGAAAGCGTGCACCAGTGGCTGATGTCAACAGCGATCTCGCTCCCGCCTGGGCGAAGGTCGTCGAGCGGCTGGTCAACGACACCTCGGTCGGCGACAAGGACAAGCTGTGGGTGCAGCGCACCCAGCCGATGTGGATGATGCACGACACCGCCCTGCTGGCGGCCCCCAACGAGTGGGCCAAGCAGGTGCTGGAGGGCCGGCTGCTGCCGCAGCTGACCGACGGGCTGAGCCAGCAGTTCGGCCGCCCGGTCCGGATCGCCGTGATGGTGGACGCCAACGCCGTCCCGCCGACGCCGGCCCCGACCATCCCGGCCGCCCCGCAGCCCGCCGCGCCGGAACCCGTGCCGCCGGCCCTGGAGGAGCCCTCCCCCTGGCCCAGCACCCCCCAGCAGCCCGGCTACCCGGCGCAACCCCCGGAGTACGGCCGCAGCCGCTACGACACGGCCGGCTACGAACAGCGCCCCGCCCCCTACGCCGAGCGACCGGAGCAGCCCGAGCGGGCCGCCGAGGCCGAGCCGGCCGACTGGGGTGCGCAGGGCGAGGGCTGGGAGGGCCCCGGCGGCGGCTACCCGCCGGCCGGCTACCCCGAGCAGCCCCCGTACGGCGAGTACCCGTACCCCGAGCGCGGCGGCTACCCCGAGCAGGGCTACCGCGAGTGGTCCGGCCAGGTGGCCGAGGGCCCGCGGCAGCCCGGTCCGTCCGGTCCGCCCGCCGGTCAGCCGTCCGCCGCTCAGCGCGCCGGCGACCCGGCGCAGGGCGACCTGTTCGGCGGCGCCTACGACGCCTCCGGCGAGGAGCGGCGCCGGGCCGGCCGCCCGTCCGGGCCGCGGCGGGAGGGCCCCACCGGGGGCCCCACCGGGGGCCGCCCCGGCGCCCCCGGCCAGGAGCGCCGGCCGCTGCCCGAGCCGCCGCGCCCCGGCGGGCTGCCGGTCGCCCGACCCGGCGCCGAGTCCGACCGCCCGGGCCCCACCGAGCCGCCGGAGCGTGCCGGCGTCCCCGGGGCCGCCGAGCGGACCCCGGTCCCCGGCGTGCCAGCGCCGCCCGGCGGTTCCTCGGACAGCGGGTCGCGCAAGGACGAGCCGGCCGCCCGGCTGAACCCCAAGTACCTGTTCGACACCTTCGTGATCGGCGCCAGCAACCGCTTCGCGCACGCGGCCGCGGTGGCGGTCGCCGAGGCCCCGGCCAAGGCGTACAACCCGCTCTTCATCTACGGCGAGTCCGGCCTCGGCAAGACCCACCTGTTGCACGCCATCGGGCACTACTCGCGCAGCCTCTTCCCCGGCACCCGGGTCCGGTACGTGAGCTCGGAGGAGTTCACCAACGAGTTCATCAACTCGATCCGGGACGGCAAGGCGGACGCGTTCCGCAAGCGCTACCGGGACATGGACATCCTGCTGGTCGACGACATCCAGTTCCTCGCGAGCAAGGAGTCGACCCAGGAGGAGTTCTTCCACACCTTCAACACCCTGCACAACGCCAACAAGCAGATCGTGCTCTCCTCCGACCGGCCGCCCAAGCAGCTGATCACCCTGGAGGACCGGCTGCGTAACCGCTTCGAGTGGGGTCTGATCACCGACGTCACCCCGCCCGAGCTGGAGACCCGGATCGCGATCCTGCGCAAGAAGGCGATCCAGGAACGGCTGAACGCGCCGGCCGACGTGCTGGAGTTCATCGCCTCCCGAATCACCCGCAACATCCGGGAGTTGGAGGGCGCGCTGATCCGGGTCACCGCCTTCGCCAACCTCAACCGGGCACCGGTGGACCTGGAGTTGGCGGGCATCGTGCTCAAGGACCTGATCCCGGGCGGGGACGAGGACGCCGGACCGGAGATCACCGCGCAGGTCATCATGCAACAGACCGCCGCCTACTTCGGGTTGAGCGTGGAGGACCTCTGCGGCTCCTCGCGCAGCCGGGTGTTGGCGACGGCACGTCAGATCGCCATGTACCTCTGCCGGGAGTTGACCGACCTCTCGCTGCCGAAGATCGGCGCGCAGTTCGGCGGGCGCGACCACACCACCGTGATGCACGCGGACCGCAAGATCCGCTCGCTGATGGCCGAGCGGCGCTCGCTCTACAACCAGGTCACCGAGCTGACCAACCGCATCAAGAGCTAGCCACGGCAGGCCAGTTGCCGGCCCACAGGGGCACCGGGAGGACCCTCCCGGTGCCCCTGTGGCGTTCCCGGCCGCGGGCGGCCCTCCGGGCTCCGGAAACAGGCAGATCCGACGGTGTGAAACCCGGTGGACCGGGGAAGCCTTCAAGCGACTGACGCTCCACCACCCCTGGTCCGCCATCGCACATCTGAGCAGCAATTCGAACAGCGTCGACCGCGGGGCGAGTAGTCCACAGGATCGGGTGGTTTTCCCCGTCCACAGCGTGGGGAGCGCCGAGTTATCCAGAATTCCTCCACAGGCGGTCCGCCGCTACGCTCTTCGGCGCAGGTCAGCGGGCTGTGGACTTGTGCACAACCGTTATCCACAGGGTGTGGACAGCTGGCTGCCCGCCATCCCGCCCCGAAGGTTGTCCACCGCCCGTCCCCAGGCTCGGGCCGGTTGTCCCCAGCTTCTCCACAGGGATATCCACTGTTCGACAACGGACGGCCGCTGTTCATCGCCCGGTGTGAAAGGCGTCACGCGATGTTGACCGGCAGGCGTGGATAACTGCCCTACGATCTGGGGACGGCCCTGGGGAAAAGCTGTGGATACTGAGCGTGGCTTGTGGGTAACGCTTCGCCGTCCACAGCGGCGGCTGGTTATCCACCGCGGCGGTCCACATCGAGTGTGGACAAAAAACCAGCCTTGACCTGCGGAAACGCGGTTATCCACGGTATCCACAGGACCTACTACTACGGCTACACCTATAGACCCCTCGACTCGTTCAACAGCGGGGTGGCCCGAAATCTGTGGACAAGCCGCCCCCGACACCTGTTCGGGGTTGCTCCGGCCCGTCTGCCCCGTCTGTCCGTGGAGTACGTCAGACTGTCCTCGGCACCAGGAGCCGGGCCCGCTCGGCCGAGGCACGGTGCCGGCAGACGATCAAGAGCAGAAGCGACAGCAGGATCCAGGAGGCGGTTACCGGTGAAGTTCCGGGTGGAGCGTGACGTCCTCGCGGAGGCGGTGGCCTGGGCTGCCCGCAGCCTCCCGGCGCGGCCGCCGGTGCCGGTGCTGGCCGGCCTCCTGTTGACGGCACAGGAGGGCACCCTCGCGCTCTCCGGCTTCGACTACGAGGTCTCCGCCCGGGTCGAGCTGGAGGCCGACGTCGAGGAGCAGGGCACCGTGCTGGTCTCCGGCCGGCTGCTCAACGACATCTCGCGCAACCTGCCGAACCGCCCGGTGGAGATCTCCACCGACGGCCAGCGGGTCAGCGTGGTCTGCGGCAGCTCGCGGTTCACCCTGCCGACCCTGCCGGTGGACGAGTACCCGGCCCTCCCGGTGATGCCTACCGCGACCGGCACGGTCTCCGGCGAGGTCTTCGCCTCCGCCGTCAGCCAGGCCGCGGTCGCCGCCGGCCGGGACGACACCCTCCCGGTGCTGACCGGTGTCCGGGTGGAGATCGAGGGCGACCGGATCACCCTCGCCGCCACCGACCGCTACCGGTTCGCCGTCCGTGACCTGCTCTGGAAGCCCGAGCAGCCGGACATCTCCGCGGTCGCCCTGGTCCCGGCCCGGACCCTGCAGGACATCGCCAAGTCGCTGGGCAGCGGCGACCAGGTCTCGATCGCGCTCTCCTCCGGCGGCGCCGGCGAGGGCCTGATCGGCTTCGAGGGCGCCGGCCGGCGGACCACCACCCGGCTGCTGGAGGGCGAGTTCCCCAAGTTCCGCACCCTCTTCCCGACCGAGTTCAGCGCGATCGCGGCGATCCAGACCCAGCCGTTCCTGGAGGCGCTCAAGCGCGTCTCGCTGG
This sequence comes from Kitasatospora sp. NPDC024654, assembly GCF_055559155.1. Taxonomy (NCBI): domain Bacteria; kingdom Bacillati; phylum Actinomycetota; class Actinomycetes; order Kitasatosporales; family Streptomycetaceae; genus Kitasatospora; species Kitasatospora sp. NPDC024654. Next base: position 102,334 of record NZ_JBVHLF010000005.1, on the reverse strand, counting down.
TGGCCGAGCGGAACACCCCGGTCCGGCTCAACTTCGAGCAGGGCGTGCTGACCCTGGAGGCCGGATCGGGCGACGACGCGCAGGCCACCGAGCGGATCGACGCCGACCTCGAGGGCGACGACATCTCGATCGCCTTCAACCCGGGCTACCTGGAGGAGGGCCTGAAGGCGATCGACGCCACCTACGCCCAGCTGGCCTTCACCACCTCGACGAAGCCCGCCCTGCTGAGCGGCAAGCCCTCGGTCGAGGCCGAGGCGGACGCCTCGTACCAGTACCTGATCATGCCGGTCCGGCTCTCCGGCTGAGCCCGCTCCGCCCCGACCTGACGACGCCCGTGGTGTCCACAGGCCTGCCCGGCCCTGTGGGCACCACCGCGGCGTAGGCTCTTGAGTCGCGGCAACGGCGCCGTCCTCAAGTACGACACCCCAGGTAAGGACTTGTCATGGAGCTCGGCCTCATCGGTCTCGGCAAGATGGGCGGCAACATGCGTGAGCGCATCCGCCGCGCCGGCCACACCGTCATCGGCTACGACCGCAACCCCGACCTCGCCGATGTCGCGAGCCTCCAGGAGCTGGTGACCAAGCTCCAGGGCCCGCGCGTGGTCTGGGTGATGGTCCCGGCTGGCGCCCCGACCCAGGCGACCGTCGAGGAGCTGGCCGAGCTGCTCTCCCCCGGCGACGTGGTGGTCGACGGCGGCAACTCGCGCTGGACCGACGACGTGGCGCACGCCGAGCTGCTGGCCGCCAAGGGCATCGGCTTCGTCGACTGCGGCGTCTCCGGCGGTGTCTGGGGCCTGGAGAACGGCTACGCGCTGATGTACGGCGGCGCCGCCGAGCACGTCGCCAAGGTCCAGCCGATCTTCGAGGCGCTCAAGCCCGAGGGCGAGTCCGGTTCGGTGCACGCGGGCAAGGTCGGCGCCGGCCACTTCGCCAAGATGGTCCACAACGGCATCGAGTACGCGATGATGCAGGCCTTCGCCGAGGGCTGGGAGCTGCTGGAGGCCGTCCCCGAGGTCACCGACGTGCGCGAGGTCTTCCGCAGCTGGCAGGAGGGCACCGTGATCCGCTCCTGGCTGCTCGACCTGGCCGTCCGCGCGCTGGACGACGACGAGCACCTGGAGAAGCTCAAGGGCTGGGCCGCCGACTCCGGCGAGGGTCGCTGGACGGTCGAGGCCGCGATCGACCACGCCGTGCCGCTGCCGGCGATCACCGCCTCTCTCTTCGCCCGGTTCTCCTCCCGGCAGGACGACTCCCCGCAGATGAAGATGATCGCCGCGCTGCGCAACCAGTTCGGCGGCCACGCGGTCGAGTCGAAGTAGTTCCGAGGTCAGAAGGCGGGCGCAGTCCACACCCATGCATGTCGCGCATCTGTCGCTCGCCGACTTCCGCTCCTACGCCCGGGTCGAGGTGCCCCTCGACCCGGGCGTGACCGCGTTCGTGGGCCCGAACGGTCAGGGCAAGACCAACCTGGTCGAGGCGATCGGCTACGTCGCCACCCTGGGCAGCCACCGGGTGGCCACCGACGCCCCGCTGATCAGGATGGGCGCGCAGCGGGCGGTGATCCGCTCCTCGATCGTGGACCGGTCCCGGACCACCCTGGTCGAACTGGAGATCACCCCGGGCAAGGCCAACCGGGCCCGGATCAACCGCTCGGACAACGTCCGGCCGCGGGACGTGCTGGGTCTGCTGCGCACGGTGCTGTTCGCGCCCGAGGACCTGGCCCTGGTGAAGGGCGACCCCGGTGAGCGCCGGCGGTTCCTGGACGAGCTGCTGACCGCCCGCGCGCCCCGGCTGGCCGGGGTCCGGCAGGACTACGAGCGGGTGCTCAAGCAGCGCAACGCGCTGCTGAAGACCGCCGCGATGGCCCGCCGGGCGGGCGGTGGCAAGGGCGCCGACCTCTCCACCCTGGAGGTCTGGGACGGCCATCTGGCCCGGGCCGGGGCCGAGTTGACGGCCTTCCGGCTGCAGCTGGTGGCCGTGCTGCAGCCGCTGGTGGCACAGGCGTACGAGCGGCTGGCGCCGGGCGGCGGACCGACCCGGCTGGAGTACCGGTCCTCCTTCGAGGGTGAGCTGCCGACCAGCCGGGAGCAGGCGCACGAGCAGCTGCTGGCGGCGCTGCGGGCCGCCCGCAAGCAGGAGACCGAGCGCGGGCTGACCCTGGTCGGTCCGCACCGGGACGAGCTGCAGCTGTTGCTCGGACCGCTGCCGGCCAAGGGGTACGCGAGCCACGGGGAGTCCTGGTCGTTCGCGCTGGCGCTGCGGCTGGCCTCGTACGAGCTGCTGCGCGCGGACGGCGGCGAGCCGGTGCTGATCCTCGACGACGTCTTCGCCGAGCTGGACGCCAAGCGGCGGGAGCAGCTGGCCGGGCTGGTGGCGGGCGGCGAGCAGGTGCTGGTGACGGCCGCGGTGCCGGAGGACGTGCCGAAGGAGTTGCGGGGGGCACGGTACGCGGTCGCCGAGGGGGCGGTGACCCGGATCGGCTCGTGAGTCTCCACCCGCCGCCGGAACCTCGTACGCTGGTCTGTCCACAGCATGTGTACAGAGCCTGGGGAAAGGTGCGCGCCGGGATGAGCAAGGAGTCCGAGCTGTCCGGGGTGGACCTGGCCCGGGTGGCGTTGCGGGCGGCGAAGGAGCAGGCCCGACAGCGCGGTGAGCAGGTCCGGGAGAAGCGCGAGGCGAAGCGGCACGGGCTGCGCAGCGGGGCGCGGGCGGACGGCCGGGATCCGGTGCCGCTGGGGGCGGCGCTCAACCGTCTGATCACCGAGCGGGGCTGGGAGGCGCCGGCCGCGGTCGGCGGGGTGATGGGGCGCTGGGCGCAGATCGTCGGCCCGGACATCGCGGCGCACTGCGCGCCGGAGCACTTCGCGGAGGCCGAGGCGGTCCTGACCGTGCGCTGCGACTCCACCGCATGGGCCACCCAACTGCGCCTGTTGGCGAGGCAGTTGGTGGCACGCCTGAACCACGAGCTGGGGCACGGCACGGTCCGGGTGATCAAGGTGCTGGGGCCGGCGGCGCCGGAGCGGCGGTACGGCCGGCTGCGGGTGCCGGGCAGTCGCGGGCCGCAGGACACCTGGGGCTGAGACCGGGGGACCGCCGGGTGTCGCACGACGGGGAGGAGCTCTTGACGGACGACCTGACTCCGGAATCGCTGACGGCCCTTTCAGGGCCGCTGAGCCCCCTGGGCGAGTATCGGGACATGTGCAGAGGGGATTCAGAGCGGCACATCCGCCCTCAGGGCCTGCCAAACGCCCATCTCTGTCGGTGGTACCGGTAGACTAGGGGTCAAACACTGCCGCTTGCGGTAACTGAGTCGAAACACTGTGGTCGCACGCCTGCCCGGATCCCGGGTGGGGATGCGGCCCGTGCTGTGCCAGAGAGGGCGCTTCGTGGCCGATTCCGGCGAATCCAGCCAGTCCCCAGTCCCCACCGACCCGGCCACCGGGTCCTCCGCCACGGACCGCACGGCGTACGACGCCAGCGCGATCCAGGTGCTGGAGGGCCTCGACGCGGTCCGCAAGCGCCCCGGCATGTACATCGGTTCCACCGGGGAGCGCGGCCTGCACCACCTGGTCCAGGAGGTGGTGGACAACTCCGTCGACGAGGCCATGGCCGGGCACGCCGACACCATCGAGGTGACGATCCTGGCCGACGGCGGGGTGCGGGTGGTCGACAACGGCCGCGGCATCCCGGTCGGCATCGTCCCGGGCCAGGAGAAGCCGGCCGTCGAGGTCGTGCTGACCGTGCTGCACGCGGGCGGCAAGTTCGGCGGCGGCGGCTACGCGGTCTCCGGCGGTCTGCACGGCGTCGGCGTCTCGGTCGTCAACGCGCTCTCCACCAAGCTCGCGATCGAGATCCACACCGACGGCCACCGCTGGACCCAGGACTACAAGCTGGGCGCCCCGACCGCGCCGCTGGTCAAGCACGAGGCCACCGACCGCACCGGCACCAGCGTCACCTTCTGGGCCGACCCGGACATCTTCGAGACCACCGTCTACTCGTTCGAGACGCTCTCCCGGCGCTTCCAGGAGATGGCCTTCCTCAACAAGGGCCTGACCATCTCGCTGATCGACGAGCGCCCCGAGCACACCGACGACGAGGGCAAGCCGCTGTCGGTGACCTACCACTACGAGGGCGGCATCGCCGACTTCGTGAAGCACCTCAACTCCCGCAAGGGCGAGCCGGTGCACCCCTCGGTGATCGACTTCGAGGCCGAGGACAAGGACAAGACGATCTCGGTGGAGATCGCGATGCAGTGGAACGCCTCGTACACCGAGGGGGTCTACAGCTTCGCGAACACCATCCACACGCACGGCGGCGGTACCCACGAGGAGGGGTTCCGGGCGGCGCTGACCGGCCTGGTGAACCGCTACGCGCGGGAGAAGAAGCTGCTCCGCGAGAAGGACGAGAACCTCTCCGGTGAGGACATCCGCGAGGGCCTGACCGCGATCATCTCGGTCAAGCTCGGTGAGCCGCAGTTCGAGGGCCAGACCAAGGACAAGCTGGGCAACACCGAGGCGAAGACCTTCGTCCAGAAGGTCGTCCACGAGCACCTGAACGACTGGCTGGACCGCAACCCGAACGAGGCCGCGGACATCATCCGCAAGTCCATCACGGCCGCCACGGCCCGGATGGCGGCCCGCAAGGCGCGCGACCTGACCCGGCGCAAGGGCCTGCTGGAGAGCGCCTCGCTGCCCGGCAAGCTGAGCGACTGCCAGTCCAAGGACCCGGCCGAGTGCGAGATCTTCATCGTCGAGGGTGACTCCGCCGGTGGCTCGGCCAAGCAGGGCCGCGACCCGCGCACCCAGGCCATCCTGCCGATCCGCGGCAAGATCCTGAACGTCGAGAAGGCCCGGATCGACAAGGTGCTGCAGAACACCGAGGTCCAGGCGCTGATCTCGGCCTTCGGCTGCGGCATCCAGGAGGACTACGACGAGGCCAAGCTGCGCTATCACAAGATCGTGCTGATGGCGGACGCCGACGTCGACGGGCAGCACATCCGGACCCTGCTGCTGACCCTGCTGTTCCGCTTCATGCGCCCGCTGGTCGAGGCCGGCTACGTCTACCTGGCGATGCCGCCGCTGTACAAGATCAAGTGGGGCAAGGACGACTTCGAGTACGTCTACTCCGACCGCGAGCGCGACGCCGTGATCGAGGCGGGCGTGTCGGCCGGGCGCCGGCTGCCGAAGGAGGACGCGATCCAGCGCTTCAAGGGTCTGGGCGAGATGAACGCCGAGGAGCTCCGGGTCACCACCATGGACCAGGCGCACCGACTGCTGCTCCAGGTGACCCTGGAGGACGCCGCCCGGGCGGACGACCTCTTCTCGGTCCTGATGGGCGAGGACGTCGAGGCCCGCCGCTCGTTCATCCAGCGCAACGCCAAGGACGTCCGCTTCCTGGACGTGTGACGCAGAGTCACTCATCGGTCCAGTCACGCGTGAAAGGAAACTGACCACCAGTGGTCGACGACAACCGTCCCGACGGCGACGAGCAGCCGGAGAGCAGCCCCGTCCTCCTCGAAGGACAGACCGCGCTGCGGATCGAGCCGATCGAGCTCGAGACCGAGATGCAGCGCTCCTACCTCGACTACGCGATGAGCGTGATCGTCAGCCGGGCCCTGCCGGAGGTCCGCGACGGCCTCAAGCCGGTGCACCGCCGGGTGCTGTACGCGATGTACGACGGCGGGTACCGGCCCGAGAAGGGCTACTACAAGTGCGCCCGCGTGGTCGGCGACGTGATGGGCAACTACCACCCGCACGGCGACACCTCGATCTACGACACCGTGGTCCGGCTGGCCCAGCCGTGGTCGCTGCGGATGCCGCTGGTCGACGGCAACGGCAACTTCGGCTCGCCGGGCAACGACCCGGCCGCGGCCATGCGCTACACCGAGTGCAAGATGATGCCGCTGGCCATGGAGATGATGCGGGACATCGACGAGGAGACCGTCGATTTCGCCGCCAACTACGACGGCCGCTCGCAGGAGCCGACGGTGCTGCCGTCGCGCATCCCCAACCTGCTGATCAACGGCGCCACCGGCATCGCGGTCGGGATGGCCACCAACATCCCGCCGCACAACCTGCGCGAGGTCGCCTCGGGCGCGCTGTGGGCGCTGGAGCACCCGGACGCCTCCAACGAGGAGCTGCTGGAGGCCCTGGTCGAGCGGATCAAGGGCCCTGACTTCCCGACCGGCGCGCTGATCGTCGGCCGCCGCGGCATCGAGGACGCCTACCGGACCGGCCGCGGCTCGATCACCATGCGCGCGGTGGTGGAGGTCGAGGAGATCCAGGGCCGGCAGTGCCTGGTGATCACCGAGCTGCCGTACCAGGTGAACCCGGACAACCTGGCGCTGAAGATCGCCGACCTGGTGAAGGACGGCCGGATCGCGGGCATCGCGGACGTCCGGGACGAGTCCTCCTCGCGGACCGGCCAGCGCCTGGTGATCGTGCTCAAGCGCGACGCGGTCGCCAAGGTGGTGCTGAACAACCTCTACAAGCACACCGATCTGCAGACCAACTTCGGCGCCAACATGCTGGCGCTGGTGGACGGCGTGCCGCGGACGCTCTCGCTCGACGCGTTCATCCGGCACTGGGTCAACCACCAGGTCGACGTGATCGTCCGGCGCACCCGGTTCCGGCTGCGCAAGGCCGAGGAGCGGGCGCACATCCTGCGCGCGCTGCTCAAGGCGCTGGACATGATCGACGAGGTCATCGCGCTGATCCGGGCCTCGGAGTCGGCGGACGCCGCGCGCACCGGCCTGATGAACCTGCTCACCATCGACGAGCTGCAGGCCAACGCGATCCTGGAGATGCAGCTGCGTCGCCTGGCCGCCCTGGAGCGGCAGCGGATCACGGACGAGCACGACGAGCTGCAGCGCAAGATCGACGAGTACAACGCGATCCTGGCCTCGCCGGCCCGCCAGCGGCAGATCATCTCCGAGGAGCTGACCGCGATCGTCGAGAAGTACGGCGACGAGCGGCGCTCCACGCTGATCCCCTCGGACGGCGACCTGTCGATCGAGGACCTGATCGCGGAGGAGGACATCGTCGTCACGATCACCCGTGGCGGCTACGTCAAGCGGACCCGGTCCGACCTCTACCGCTCGCAGAAGCGCGGCGGCAAGGGCGTGCGCGGTGCGCAGCTGAAGCAGGACGACATCGTCGACCACTTCTTCGTGACCACCACCCACAACTGGATCCTGTTCTTCACCAACAAGGGCCGGGTCTACCGGGCCAAGGGCTACGAGCTGCCGGACGCCGGTCGGGACGCCCGCGGCCAGCACGTGGCCAACCTGCTCGCGTTCCAGCCCGAGGAGCACATCACCCAGGTGATGGCGATCCGCACCTACGAGGACAAGCCCTACCTGGTGCTCGCCACTCGTGAGGGTTTGGTTAAAAAGTCCCCCCTCAAGGACTACGACTCGCCGCGCTCCGGCGGCCTGATCGCGATCAACCTGCGGACCGACGAGAACGGTCGGGACGACGAGCTGATCGGTGCCGAGCTGGTCTCGGCGGAGGACGATCTGCTGCTGGTTTCCCGTAAGGCGCAGTCGATTCGCTTCACCGCGACGGACGAGGCGCTGCGGCCGATGAGCCGGGCCACCTCCGGGGTCAAGGGCATGGCGTTCCGTGAAGACGACGAGTTGTTGTCGATGAACGTGGTCCGTCCGGGCACGTTCGTCTTCACCGCGACCGACGGCGGGTATGCCAAGCGCACCTCGGTGGACGAGTACCGTGTCCAGGGTCGTGGTGGTTTCGGCACCAAGGCGGCGAAGATCGTCGAGGGCCGTGGCTCTCTGGTCGGGGCGCTGGTGGTCGAGGAGACCGACGAGATCATGGCGATCACCCTGTCGGGTGGGGTGATCCGGACCAGGGTTTCCGGTGTCCGTGAAACCGGACGTGACACGATGGGCGTCCAACTGATCAACCTCGGAAAGCGCGACGCGGTGGTGGGCATGGCCCGCAACGCGGAGGCGGAGGACGAGGAGACCACGGAGGATGTCGCGCAGGACGCTTCGCCGGACCAGGACGGTCCGGGCGGGGTCGGTCCGGTGGACGAGGGCGGCCAGGCGCCGTCGGACGACGCCGGTCAGGTCTGACGAGGCGTCCGGTAGCGGGTGCCCCGCCCTCGGGCGGGGCCTGGGTCGGCCCGGTCCCGGGGATTTCGGCCCGATGCTGGACACTGGAGTGACGACCAGGGCGCAGAGCGCGGCCCTGGCGGGGAACTGGGAGGACCAGGGTGAGTGGGACCACGGGTGCCGCGGGAGGTGCCGCACCGGGCGGTGTGCCGTACGGGGGTGCGCCCCAGCCGCCGGCCGAGAAGCCCGCGGCGTCCACCTCGCTGATGTCCGCGGTGGGTTCGGGCGGCGGCTTCGGCGGCACCCCGGCACCGGGACAGCCGGCGGGTGGCAGCGGCTACTCGACGCCGACCACGTACACCAAGGGCCAGCCGACGCCCACGCCCGCCCGGGGCACCCGGACGGGTGCGGGCCAGGGCGGCGCGGCCCGGCGGCCCGGGGCGGGCCCGACGGTCCCCGGCCCGGCGGCCGGCGGTGCCGGGCTGGCGGGGCGGACCCGCAAGGCCCGGCTGCGGCTGCTCCGGGCCGACCCGTGGTCGGTGATGAAGGTCAGCTTCCTGCTGTCGGTGGCCATCGGTGTGATCATCATCGTGGCGGCCGCGGTGCTGTGGATGACGCTGGACGCGCTCGGCGTCTTCGCCTCGCTCGGCAAGACGCTGAAGGAGATCACCGGCTCTGACACCAGCGGTGGCGTCAACCTGATGGACTACATCGGGTTCGGTCAGGTGCTCGGCTACACCTCGCTGCTCGCGGTGATCGACGTGGTGCTGATGACCGCGCTGTGCACCCTGGCCTCGTTCATCTACAACGCGGCCGCCGGCTTCAGCGGCGGCATCGAGCTGACCCTGGCCGAAGAGGAGTGAGTCACGCCGGTCCGGCTGCCGGACCGGCCGTGCACTGACGGAACCTCACGTAGTAGTGCCGTTCCGGGTTGTTCGTGGAATCGACGGGCCCCACCGAGTGTTTGATCGGTGGGGCCCGTCGGCATTCGGGTGACCGGCGTGGGGCGACGGCGTGCCGCCGGGCGCCACGCGGTGGTTGCGGATTGGCTGGGCGGGTTTGAACGGCTACCGGTAGGACACGCGGGGCAGCATCCGTGGGGAGGGCTGTCCGCTCGGTCGCTTGGAGGTTTCGCGCCATGGCTCAGATCGCTCAGCAGCTGGTCGGATCGCTGGAGGGGCTGCTCGGTACGCACCTGCCCTTCCGGCTCCGCGCCTGGGACGGCAGCACGGCCGGCCGGCCCGGCCAACCGCTGCTCGTGCTGCGCAACCGGCGGGCGCTGCGCCGGCTGCTCTGGGCGCCCGGGGAGCTGGGGCTGGCCCGGGCGTACGTCGCGGGCGATCTGGAGCCGGGCCCGGGTGAGGACCTCTACCAGGTGCTGGCCGAGGTGGCGCACTTCGTGGAGCGTCCGGAGCTGCGCGGCCTGCACCTGGGCCTGTCGGACCTGAGCGGCCCCGCCGGGCGCCGGGTGCTGGCCGCCCTGCTGCGGGCCGGCGCGTTGGGCCCGCAGCCCGCGCTGCCGCCGGAGGAGGCCCGGCCGACCGGCCGGGTGCACAGCCGCAGCCGCGACCGGGCCGCGATCAGCCACCACTACGACGTCGGCAACGACTTCTACCGCCTGGTGCTGGGCCCCACGATGGTCTACAGCTGTGGGTACTGGACGCCGGAGGGCAAGAACCTGGAGGACGCCCAGCGGGCCAAGCTGGACCTGATCTGCCGCAAGCTCGGCCTGCGGCCGGGGATGCGGCTGCTGGACGTCGGCTGCGGCTGGGGCTCGCTGGTGCTGCACGCGGCCGAGCACTACGGCGTGACGGCGGTCGGGGTGAGCATCTCCGAGGAGCAGGTGGCGCTGGCCAGGGCACGGGTGGCCGAGGCGGGCCTGGACGACCGGGTGGAGATCCGGCTGCAGGACTACCGGGAGGTCGCCGACGGCCCGTACGACGCGATCTCCAGCGTGGGGATGGCCGAGCACGTCGGCAGCGAGCAGTACCGCGTCTACGCCACCGGCCTGTACGGCCTGCTGGCCCCGGGCGGGCGGCTGCTCAACCACCAGATCGCCCGTCGCCCCAGCCGGCCCGGCGAGCCCTACGTGACCAGCTCCTTCATCTCCCGGTACGTCTTCCCGGACGGCGAGCTGGCCCCGGTCGGCAGCACGGTCTCGCTGCTGGAGGAGGCGGGCTTCGAGGTGCGGGACGTCGAGTCGCTGCGGGAGCACTACGCGCTGACCCTGCGGGGCTGGGTGGCCAACCTGGAGGCGTCCTGGACGGAGGCGGTCCGGCTGGTGGGCCTGGGCCGGGCCCGGGTCTGGCGGCTGTACATGACGGCCTCGGCGCTGGCCTTCGAGGAGAACCGGATCGGCATCAACCAGGTGCTGGCGGTGCGCACCGGGCCCCGCGGTGTCAGCGGTCTGCCGGCCACCCGCGAGCAGTGGCTGGCCCGCCACGCGAGCGCTCCGGCCCCCCTGAAGTCGCCTGAGCTGCGGGTCGCGATCCAGGGGAGCTGAGCGCCTCGGGATACGGATTTGGGAGATCGGCCGTCGGTCCGCTAATCTTTCAGTGCGGCAAGGGCCTATAGCTCAGACGGTTAGAGCGCTTCCCTGATAAGGAAGAGGCCACAGGTTCAAGTCCTGTTAGGCCCACCTGCGGAGACGCCCCGGATGGTTCACCATCCGGGGCGTTTCGTCTTTCCGGGGGAGGAGTACGGGTGCTGATCAGTTCGGCCAGCGAGCCGGCGCCGGGCGGGCCCGCCAACGAGGACGTCGTGCTGGTGGGCGCGGGCTTCGTGGTGGTGCTGGACGGGGCGACGGCCCCGGCCGGGGTGCCGACCGGGTGCGTGCACGACGTGGCGTGGCTGGCCGGGCGGCTCGGGGAGCGGCTGGCGGCGGTGCTGACCGAGCGGCCGGGGCTGGAGCTGCGGGAGGTGCTGCGGACCGGGATCGAGCGCCTGTGCGCCCTGCACGAGGGCAGCTGCGACCTGGCGAACCCGGACAGTCCGTCGGCCACGGTGGCGATGGTGCGGTTGCACGACGGGCGGCTGGACCACCTGGTGCTGGCCGACTCGCCGGTGCTGGTGCAGGGCCGGGACGGCGAGCCGGAGGTCACCCTGGACGACCGGGTGGAACGGCTGCCGGCCTACGACCTGGCCTCGGTGCGCCGGCTCCGCAACGCCCCCGGCGGGTTCTGGGTGGCCAGTACCCGCCCGGAGGCCGCCGACCGGGCACTGACCGGCTCGCACCCGGTGGAGCGGGTCGAACGCTTCGCGGTGCTCACCGACGGCGTGTCGCGGCTGGTCGAACGGTACGGCTGGTCCTGGCGGCGGCTGCTCGACACACTGGACGCCGAGGGCCCGGAGCGGGTCGTCCGGGCGGTCCGGACCGAGGAACAGGCCGATCCGCCGGGCCGGTACCGCGGCAAGCGGCACGACGACGCCACGGTGGCCTTCGGGCGTCCGTGAGGCGTGCCGGACGGGGGACCGGAGCCGGGCCGTCAATCCGTCGGCGGAGTCGGCCGGTTGGGGGACCGAGTGCCGGTCTCGAACAGGACACGGGTGTGTATCATCGGCCGCATGGCGGTTTGCCCGTTCGACCGCCGGTTCGTACTTGTACATTCCAGGACTCGCAGTCCCGCTGTTGAGCCCGCCATTGCTGAGAAGGACGAGGTCCCGCGGTGAAGAAGCTCCTCCTGGTCGCCCTGGTCGCCCTCGGCGGCTTCTTTGTCTACCGTCAGGTGCAGGCCGACCGTGCCGAGCAGGACCTGTGGACCGAGGCCACCGACCCGATCCCGGCCGGCCGCTGACGTTCGAGTGCGACGGCGGGAGGCCCGTTGGGCCCCCCGTCCGCTCGTTCCGCGCGGGGAGTTCCGACTCCTCGCGTCGGACACTCCGACGGACCCGGTACGCTGTTCTCTGGCGTCGCCCAAGGTGCCGTCACGGGGCTTTAGCTCAGTTGGTAGAGCGCTGCCTTTGCAAGGCAGATGTCAGGAGTTCGAGTCTCCTAAGCTCCACATGGCAAGGCCGTCGGCCAGCCCGGATCACCGGGCCGGCCGACGGTCTTCTCCGTCTCCGGCGGCCCTTTCCGCCACGGTGGCCCTTTCCGTGTCCGACGGCGTCGCGCCTCCCGTGGCCCGGCTCACTACGGCTTGGGACGGTCCTGGCTGTCCGGGCCGGGGGAGTTCTCCTCGCCGTCGGGCGGGACGGACCCGTTGAGGCTGGTGGTGCCGCTGGCGGTCGCGCCGCCGAACTCCTCGCTCGCCGGGTGGACCCGGTTCGGCGGGCCCTGCACCTCCGGCGGCTCCACCAGCCACTCCGGCTCGGCCTGCCGGCGCCACCACTGCCACATGAGCACGCCGCCGCCGACCGCGACCGTGCCGGCGATCGCCAGCCCGGCGGCCAGGCCGTGGCGGCGGCTCTTCCTGGCGTTCTTGGCGGCCAGCTTGTCGATCTCGGCCGCGGTGACGTGGCCGTGCAGGGCGCTGAGCGCGGCGGCGCCGCGCAGCTGGGCCTCCTGGAGCACCGGGCCGGCGACGGCCCGGGCGTCGTCCACCGCGCCGCTGATCCGCGGGACGGTGGCGGCGGTGACCCGGTCGGCGGAGTGCTTGGCGGCCAGGGCGGCCTCCTGGGCCCGGTGGACCGCCCGCAGGGTGTTCTGCTGGGCCTTGGGCGGCAGGGCGGCGAAAGCCTGCCCGACGTGCGGCGCGACGTGCTTGGTGTAGCCGGTCCGGGCGGACTGGGCGGCCTGCAGGGTGCCGGCCCGGGCCTGGCCCCCGGCGGCCTGCAGGCCGGGGCCGAGCGCGTCGAGCGCCGGGCCGAGCCGCTGGCGTGCCTCGCCCGCGTAGTGCACGGCGGTGCCCCTGGCCTGCGCGGCGTACGGGGCCAGGGTGTCCATGGTCCGGCCGGCCGTCTGACGTGCGGTGTCCAAGCGAGTCACGAGGTCCTCCTCCTGGGTGGGCATCTTTTAGGCACATATCCACCTGGTTAGAGATCATGCATCCTGATTTGTCCGGTCGCATGACGGGCTGAGCCGTCCGCGCCCGGGTGCTCCCCGGCGACGGCGGGGGCGACGTGGGATGATGCCTGGGTCAGTGATCCAGACAGGAAGGCACCTCTCGTGGCCGAGAAGCTTCTCGCGACCCTGAAGACCAACCACGGCGACATCGTGATCGAGCTCTTCCCGAACCACGCCCCGAAGACGGTGGCGAACTTCGTGGAGCTGGCTCAGGGCGAGCGTGAGTGGGTCGACCCGAACACCGGTCAGAAGACCACCGCGCGCCTGTACGACGGCACCGTCTTCCACCGCGTGATCAGCGGCTTCATGATCCAGGGCGGCGACCCGCTGGGCAACGGCACCGGTGGCCCGGGCTACAAGTTCGCCGACGAGTTCCACCCGGAGCTGGCCTTCACCGAGCCCTACCTGCTCGCCATGGCCAACGCCGGCCCGGGCACCAACGGCTCGCAGTTCTTCGTCACGGTCGCCCCGACCACCTGGCTGACCGGCAAGCACACCATCTTCGGCAAGGTCGTGGACGAGGCCGGCAAGAAGGTCGTGGACGAGATCGCCGGCGTGAAGACCGGTCGCAATGACCGTCCGGCCCAGGACGTCGTGATCGAGTCGGTCGAGATCACCCGCGGCTGACGCTGCCGACGCCAGTCCGGCGGCAGTAGCCTGGTCGGTCCCGGTGGTCCTCCGTACGCGGAGCCGCCACCGGGATCCGTCATGAGGAGGAGACCCCGGATGGTCCAGGACGAGCCCGGCCGGCCCGACACCGGCGCGCTGCCGGTGGAGCCGGCGATCGCCGCCGCCCGGCCGGCCGGCGGCGTGCCGGCGCAGCCGACCGCGCTGCCGGGCTGCTACCGGCACCCGGAGCGGGAGACCGGGATCTCCTGCTCCCGCTGCGGGCGGCCGATCTGCCCGCAGTGCATGGTCAACGCCTCGGTCGGGTTCCACTGCCCCTCGTGCGTGCGGGGGGAGTCGGGCGGCCCGGCCCGGCCGGCCACCACCCGGTTCGGCGGGCGGCCGGTGCGGGACGGCGCGCTGGTCACCAAGGTCCTGATCGGGATCAACCTGGCGGTCTTCGTGTTGGCCGCCTACCTGGACAAGTCCCTGCAGCAGAGCCTCTCGCTGTACAGCGTCGGCCCGCAGCTCAACGGCCACGCGTACGGCGTCGCGGCCGGCCCGGACCAGTGGTACCGGCTGCTCACCGCGACCTTCCTGCACGTGGCGCCCTGGCACATCGGCTCCAACATGCTGGCGCTCTGGTGGATGGGTCCGACCGTCGAGCGGGTGCTCGGGCGGCTGCGCTACCTGGCGCTGTACCTGGTCTCCGGGCTGGCCGGCAGCGCACTGGCCTTCCTGGTGGCCGGCGACTTCATGAACTCGCTGGGCGCCTCGGGGGCGATCTTCGGCATCTTCGGTGCGACCGTGGTGCTGTTCCGGGCGGCCCGGCAGCCGCTCGGGCCGGTGGTCGCGCTGATCGTCTTCAACCTGGTGATCACCTTCTCGGTGCCCGGGATCGACTGGCGGGCCCACGTCGGCGGGCTGGTGGCCGGCTACCTGACCGCGTTGGGGATGGTGCACGCCCCGCGGGAGCGGCGGACCCTGGTGCAGGCCGGCACGGTGGCGCTGATGCTGGCCGTGGTGCTGGGGATGGTGCTGGTGGAGTGGGCGCGGCTCGGCAGTTGAGCCGCGCGCGCCGGGCCGTCCGCGCCCAGTTGTCCACAATCCGCCCGAGTTGACGAACCGCCAGTGGGACGCGCGTAGACCCAACGGCCTTCACGGTGTGGTATCCACTGCTACCCGTTAGTTATCCACAGGCCGAGTTGACTTTTCCCCACTGTGGATAACTGTGTGGATAAGCACACTGTCGTACCTTGCGGACCGCCCGTGGGTGGACAGGACGACGCACCGCCCCGCCGATCCCCGGCGGGGCGGTGCCGGTCAGGCGCTCAGTGAGCGGCTACTTCCACTGGGTGGAGACGCCGAACCCGGCCGCGATGAAGCCGAAGCCGACCAGGATGTTCCAGTTGCCCCAGGACTGGACCGGCCAGCTGCCGCTGGTCACGTAATAGGTGACGATCCAGACCAGCCCGATCAGGAAGAGCGCGAGCATCACCGGCGCCACCCAGGTGCGACCCGAACTGATCTTGACGGAGGTCGCCGCCGTGGGCGGCGGGGTGTAGTCGGACTTCTTGCGGAGTCGAGACTTCGGCACGAGGGGCTCTCCTGTCGATGCGCTGTGAGACCGCGCAGGGGTGCAGCGGGGCGGGGCGGCTGTGGAAACCGGTTCGTACGAATCGTGCTCCGCACATGCCACCGGCGTCCGTTAGCGTAGTGGCTCGCCGGGTCGGAAGGAGATAAGGGTACGGTGCGGAATTCCTCGATTTCCGGGGAGACTCCCCCGAACCGGGGCCCTGAGCACCGACCCGCCGCCCGATTTGCCGGACATGCCCTAACATACGGGGTTTTCGGGCTGGCAGGCCTGCTGTTCTACCTGAGCGCCCACTCGGCCCACGGCACCGATCTGCGCACCGACAACGCGCTGCTGCAACTCAGTGACGTGATGCGGCAGCGCAGCGACCAGAACCAGCAGACCCAGGCGGAGCTCGCCGCGCTACGGCAGCGCGCCGGGCGGCTGGCCGGGCGGCGGGACGGCGACCCGGCGGACACCGCCAAGCTCGCCGCGTTGCAGCAGGCGGCCGGCCTGGACCCGCTGCGGGGCCCCGGGCTGACCGTCACCCTCGACGACGCCCCGCCCGACGCCACCGCCCGGATCCCCGGCGTCCCCGAGCCCGGGGTGAACGACCTGGTGATCCACCAGCAGGACGTCCAGGCCGTGGTCAACGCGCTGTGGCGGGGCGGCGCGACCGGCGTACAGGTGATGGACCAGCGGCTGATCGCCACCAGCGCGGTCCGCTGCGTCGGCAACACCCTGCTGTTGCAGGGCCGGGTCTACTCCCCGCCCTACGTGATCCGCGCGGTCGGCCGGCCCGGCGACCTCAGGTCCTCGATCGACGCCGACCGGGCGATCCGGAACTACCTGGAGTACGTCACCGCGTACGGCCTGGGCTGGAAGGTGCAGGAGAGCGCCGGGATGATCCTCCCCGGCTACACCGGCGGCACCGACCTGCGCGAGGCGGTGGGCCGGTGAGCCCGCTAGCACGACCCGGCCCCGGTTGACGGGAGATCGGCCGCAGCAGCCGTCGAGCACAGGAACGAGGTCTACTCTGGTCCCCACTGCCCATCTCTCAGGGAGCCTCATGTACAGCTGGATCTGGCGCCACCTGCCGGGGAACACCCTGGTGCGCGCGATCATCTCGCTGCTGTTGATCCTCGGGGCGGTCTACCTGCTGTTCCAGTACGTGTTCCCCTGGGCGGAACCGTTGCTCCCCTTCAACAACGTCACTGTGGACAACAGCGGACCCGGCTGAGCCCGACCGCGCCCGACCGTTCCCGCACCCGTACCTGACCGGAGTTAGCGCGCATGACCCCGCCTGTCACCGCTCCGCGGATCCTCGTGGTGGACAACTACGACAGCTTCGTCTTCAACCTGGTCCAGTACCTCTACCAGCTGGGTGCGACCTGCCAGGTCGTTCGCAACGACGAGGTGACGGTGGAGGAGGCGGTGCGCCGTTCCGGCGACACCGGATACGACGGAGTGCTGCTCTCCCCCGGCCCGGGTGCGCCCGAGGAGGCCGGGGTCTGCATCGAGATGGTCCGTCACTGCGCGGCCACCGGGCTGCCGCTGTTCGGGGTCTGCCTGGGCCTGCAGTCCATCGCGGTCGCCTACGGCGCGGTGGTCGACCGGGCGCCCGAGCTGCTGCACGGCAAGACCTCGCTGGTCGACCACGAGGACGGCGGCGTCTTCGCCGGTCTGCCCTCGCCGATGACCGCCACCCGCTACCACTCGCTGGCCGTCGAGCCGGCCACCGTGCCGGCCGAGCTGGTGGTCACCGCGCGCACCGGGAGCGGCGTCATCATGGGCCTGCGGCACCGGGACCTGCCGGTCGAGGGCGTGCAGTTCCATCCCGAGTCGGTGCTCACCGAGGGGGGGCACCGGATGCTCGCCAACTGGCTGGCGGAGTGCGGCGATCCAGGGGCGGTCGGCCGCTCGGCCGGACTCGCCCCGGTGATCGGCCGGGGCTGAGGTCGTGACCGCGGTGCGCCCGGAGGGGCGCCAGGACGCCTACGGCTCCGGAGAGTACGCCGAGCCCACTCCGTACCAGCCCGCTCCCGGCTACGGGCAGCGGCCGGCCGAGCCGGATGGCTGGGGCGTGTACGACGCCGCCGGTGACCGGCCCGGGCAGGGCGAGTACCCGTGGCTGGCCGACCAGACCCTGCAGCTGCGGGCCATCAAGGACGCGCCGGCGGGGGCCGGACCGGTCGACGGTGGCCGCGCCGAGCGCCGCCGGGCCGCCCAGGGCCGGACCTCGCTGCGCTCCGGCAACGGCCGGCGGCGGGCCGCCGGGCGGCTGCCCGCGCCGCCGCGGCCCAAGGAGTCCAAGGGCACCATCGCGGCCCGGGTGCTCGGCGAGCTGTTCATCACCCTCGGCCTGGTGATGCTGCTCTTCGTCTCCTACCAGCTCTGGTGGACCAACGTGCAGGCCGACGCCGCGTCGAACAGCGCCCGTTCCAAGCTGGAGCAGCAGTTCAACGCGCCGCCGACGCCCGGTCAGCCCACCAACGCCCCGACGGCGTTCGCGCCGGGCCAGGGCTTCGCGATCATCCACATCCCCAAGATCGGCCTGACCGACCCGATCGCCGAGGGCACCGACACCACGAAGGTCCTCAACAAGGGCCTGGTGGGCCACTACGTCGGCACCGCGCTGCCCTCCGACCCGACCGGCAACTTCGCGGTCGCCGGGCACCGGACCACGCACGGCCAGCCCTTCCGCAAGCTCGCCGAGCTGGGGCCGGGGGACCTGATCGTGGTGGAGACCGCCACCACCTACTACACCTACCAGGTGGAGGGCGGGATCCCGGAGACGCCGCCGACCAACGTCTCGGTGCTGCAGCCGATCCCCAAGGGGTCGCCGTTCACCCAGCCCGGTCAGTACATCACCATGACCACCTGTACGCCGGAGTTCAGTTCCCGGGGAAGGCTCATCGTCTTTGGCAAGATGATCGCTCAGCAACCGAGGAGCCAGGGGCAGCCTCCGGCGCTGACCTCCTCCTCGTAGGGCCCGGGGGCGGTGCCCCCGGCCACAGCACGAGGCGGGGCACTGTGACGGAGCAGCCGGAGTCGAGCGTGGCCCGTCGGCGCCCGGGTGCCCTGGCGCTCGGCGTGCTCGGCGAGCTGCTGATCACCGCCGGGCTGGTGCTGGCGCTCTTCGTCGGCTACTCGCTCTGGTGGACCGACCTGGTGGCCGACGCCCGGGCCGAGCGGGCCGCCGACCGGCTGCGGCGGGCCTGGGCGGCCCCGGCCGCCGCTCCACCCGGCCCAGCAGCCCCGGCGTCGACGTACCGGCCCGGCGCGGACGGGATCGGGTTCCTGCACGTCCCCGCGATGGGCCGGGACTACTCGGTGCTGATCCGGCTGGGCACCGGCCCCGAGGTGCTCGACGAGGGCGTGGCCGGCGTCTACCAGGAGCCGTACCGCGCGGCGATGCCCTGGGACGCCAGCGGCAACTTCGCACTGGCCGCGCACCGGGACGGGCACGGCGCGAAGTTCCACGACCTGGACGAGGTCGGCAGGGGTGCCGCCGTGGTGGTGGAGACCCGGGACCACTGGTACGTCTACCGGGTGGACGGCACGCTGCCGCAGGCCTCGAAGTTCGACACCGGGATCATCGCGCCGGTCCCGGAGGGCTCCGGCTACCCCGGGCCGGGCCGCTACATCACCCTGACGACCTGCACGCCGGTCTACAGTTCGCGCTTCCGGATGGCGGTCTGGGGCAGCCTGGTCCGGGTCGACCCGGTGGACGCCCGGCGCACCCCGCCACCGGAGCTGCGTACCTCCTGAGCGGCCGGGAACGCCGAGGGGCCGTGGACCCGGCTCAGGTTCCCGGTGGTCCACGGCCCCTCGCGAGGCTCAGCTAGTCGCCGCTGCCCCATGATGACGTCGACCCGTTCCAGGGCCCGCCGATGGCGCCACCGATGGGCCCTTTGCCGGACGGCGTCGCCCCCGGCCCGGGCTGGGTGGTGAGCTGGATGACCGTGCCGGGCGGCTCCGGGGTGCCGGAGGGCGGGTTGCTGGCCGTCACGATCGCGTTGTCGTCCTGCGGGCCGCTGGTCACGCTGGGCGTCAGGTGCAGCGCGCTGAGCGCGGCGAAGGCGTCCTTGTAGGTCTTGCCCACCACGATCGGCACGTTGACGTTGGCCGGGGCCGCGTAGATGGTCAGCGTGATGGTGGCACCCTTGGCGGCCTTGGCGCCGGCCGCCGGGTTCTGGGTGGCGACCTGGCCGACCGTGGTCGGGTCAGTGGCCGGGGTGGTGGCCGTGGAGTTCACCGTGAAGCCCTGGCCCTGCAGGGTCTGGGTCGCCGCGGCGGTGGTCTGGCCGACCACGTTCTGCACGGTGATCTGGCCCGAGCCCTGCGAGAGCACCACGGTGACCGGCTGGGTCGGGTCGGCCTGGGTGCCGCCGGCCGGGGTCTGCGAGATCACCGAGTCCTGCGGGACGGTGTCGCTGTTCTGGTAGGTGACCGTGCCGAGCTGGAAGCCGGCCGCGGTCAGCGCCTGGGTCGCGGCGTCCCGGGACTTGCCGGTGACGTCCGGCACGGCGGCCTGCGACGGGCCGCTGTTGAGCTGCACGGTGATCGTGCCGTTGCCCGGCAGCTGGGCGCCGGCCGCCGGGCTCTGCTGGCAGACCTGGTTCTGGCCCGCGTTGGTGCAGGTGGTCCCGGGGCCCTGGACGACCTTGAGCGAGGAGCTGACCGCCTGGGCGGCGGTGGTCGCGTCGGTCAGGCTCTTGCCGACCAGGTTCGGCGCGGTGACCTGGCTGCTGGCGCTGCCGCTGCCGGCGCTGTGGCCCTTGAACATCACCGAGGCGACGAAGAACGAGCCGACCAGGATCAGCACCGCGGCGATCGCGAGCAGGATCCACGAGGTGTTGCTCTTCTTCGACTGCTCCTCGCGCCGCCGCCCGCTGCGGCCGCCGTCCTGGCCGCCGTAGCCGTCGTCCGGCTGGTAGCCACCCTGGTGGTAGCCCTGGTTCGGGCCGCCGACCGTGCCGAGCATGGTGGTCGGCGCGGAGCCGCCCTGCTGCGGCATCACGCTGGTCTGGCCGTACGGGTCGCTCGGGTAGCCGTTCTGGTCGTAGCCGTAGCCGCCCATGCCGTACGCGGCGGCCTGCTGGGCGGCGGCGACCGGCAGCCCGTCGAGGAAGCGCTCGATGTCGTCGCGCATCTCGTCGGCGGACTGGTAGCGGTAGTCGCGCTCCTTGGCGAGCGCCTTCAGCACGATCGCGTCGACCTCGGGGCGCACCTCAGGGTCGTAGACGGACGGCGGCTGGGCCTCCTCGCGGACGTGCTGGTAGGCCACCGCGACCGGCGAGTCGCCGACGAACGGCGGGCGCACGGTGAGCAGCTCGTACAGCAGGCAGCCGGTGGAGTAGAGGTCGGAGCGGGCGTCCACGGTCTCGCCCTTGGCCTGCTCCGGGGAGAGGTACTGGGCGGTGCCGATGACGGCCGAGGTCTGGGTCATCGTCATGCCGGCGTCGCCCATGGCGCGGGCGATGCCGAAGTCCATCACCTTGACGTTGCCCTGCCGGGTGAGCATCACGTTGGCGGGCTTGATGTCGCGGTGCACGATGCCGGCCCGGTGCGAGTACTCCAGCGCCTGCAGGATGCCGATGGTCATCTCCAGCGCGCGCTCGGGCAGTAGCCGGCGCCCGGAGTGCAGCAGCTCGCGCAGGGTGGAGCCCTCGACGTACTCCATCACGATGTAGGGGATGGAGATGCCGTCGATGTAGTCCTCGCCGGTGTCGTACACGGCGACGATGGCGGGGTGGTTCAGCGACGCCGCGGACTGAGCCTCGCGACGGAACCGGGCCTGGAACGACGGGTCCCGGGCCATGTCGGACCGGAGCGTCTTCACGGCGACGGAACGGCCGAGCCGGGTGTCATGGGCGAGGTACACCTCGGCCATGCCGCCGCGTCCGAGGACGCCGCCGAGCTCGTACCTGCCGCCGAGGCGACGAGGCTCTTCCATAGTTCCGACCCTCTCCCTCACCGGGCGGTGAGGATATGACGTAGATGTCCCCGCACGCTCTTGTGTGACGCTGCCCTCGTCACTCTGGTTCTCCGGGCCCGGGAGGACCGCAGAACGAAGCAGCGGGCACACCCGCTGCTGGCGGATACGCTACCGGTCGCGTGCCGGACAACTCGACACGCCCGCCAGCCGAGACCAGACCGGTATCCGAGCCTACGCGGCGGTCCGGCGTGATCGAACGGGATCCGCTGGGATCCCGGCCACACCACCGGCCGCCCGGGGACTACTTGTTGATCACCGCCTGCATGATCGACTTGGCGATCGGGGCGGCGATGGAACCGCCGCTGATCTCGTCCTTCTGGGCCGCGCCGTCCTCGACCACCACGGCGACCGCGACCGGGTAGTTGTTGCCGACCTTGGCGTAGGAGACGAACCAGGCGAACGGCAGGCCGCTGTTGTCCTGGCCGTGCTGGGCGGTGCCGGTCTTGCCGCCGACCTCCACGCCGTCGATCTGCGCCTTGGTGCCGGTGCCGCTCTGCACCACGGCGACCATCATCTGCTGCAGCTTCTGCGCGGTGGCCGGGCTGATCGCCTGGTCCATCTCCTTGGGGCTGGTCTTGGAGACGGTGGTGCCGGTGCCGGAGTCCTCCTCGTCCACCAGGTAGGGCTGCATCAGCTTGCCGTTGTTGGCGACGGCGGCGGCGACCATGGCCATCTGCAGCGGGGTGGCGGCGGTGTTGTGCTGGCCGATCGCGTCCATCGCGGTGCCGTCCGGCGAGGAGTTGTTCGGGAAGGTGCTGGCCACCGAGCGGATCGGGGTGTCCACCGTGTTGTTGAAGCCGAACTTGTCGGCCTGCGCGAGCAGCTTCTGCTCACCGAGTTCGGCGCCGATCTTGCCGTAGACGGTGTTGCAGGAGATCGCGAAGGCGTCGATGAGGGTGGCGTTGGCACACGGCTCGTCGGGGCTGTCGTTGTTCAGCTGGGTGTTGGTGCCGGGCAGGATGTACGTCTGTGGTGTGTCGGTCTGGTCCTGCGGGGTCTGGTACTTGCCGGTCTCGAACGCGGTCGCCGCCGTGACGATCTTGAAGGTCGAGCCGGGCGGGTAGGTCTCCCGCAGCGCCCGGTCGAGCATCGGGTTGTTCGGGTCCTTGAGCAGGCTGTTCCAGGCCTGGCCGTCCGCGGTGGAGTTGCCGGCGAAGCTGGACGGGTCGTAGGAGGGGGTGCTGACCAGGGCCAGGATCGCGCCGGTGGCCGGGTCGATGGCGACCGCGGCGCCCTTGCGGTTGCCGAGGCCGTCGAAGGCGGCCTGCTGCGCCTTCGGGTTGATCGTGGTGATGACGTTGCCGCCCTGCTTCTGCTTGCCGGTCAGCATGTCCAGGGTGTTGTGGAAGAACAGCCGGTCGTCGGTGCCGGCCAGGATGCCGTTCTCCAGGGACTCCAGGCCGCTGCTGCCGAAGCCCTGCGAGGAGTAGCCGGTGATCGGGGCGTACAGCGGGCCGTTGGTCCAGCTGGCCTTGTACTTGAACCGGTAGCCGTTGGTGAGGGTCGAGCCGGTGATCGGCTGGCCGGCCACCACGATGCTGCCGCGCGGGTAGGAGTACTGGTCGTACAGGTTCCGCTCGTTGTGCGGGTTGTCGGCGTACGAGTCGGCCTCGACGCCCTGTACCCAGTTCGCGCGCAGCAGCAGGGCCAGGATCAGCACCATGCAGAAGACGGAGACCCGCCTGATGGGCTTGTTCACGGGACGGCCCCCTCCTCGTTCCGACTGTGGCAGGTGATGCGGTGGGAGCCATTCAACCGCACGATCACTTATGCCCGGTCCGCCCGGGTCGGTTGCAGGGCCGGCCGGCGGGCGCTGTCACTGATCTTGAGCAGGATCGCCACCAGGATCCAGTTGGACACCACCGAGGAGCCGCCCTGGGCGAGGAAGGGCATGGTCATCCCGGTGAGCGGGATCAGCCCGGTGACCCCGCCGGCGACCACGAAGACCTGCAGGGCGAGGGCCGAGGCCAGCCCGCCGGCGAGCAGCTTGCCGAACGGGTCGCGGGCGGCCAGCGCGGTGCGCAGGCCGCGCTGCACCAGCAGCCCGTACAGCAGGAAGAGCGCCATCAGGCCGGTCACGCCCAGCTCCTCGCCGAAGGAGCCGAGGACGAAGTCGCTCTTGGCGGCGAAACCGATCAGCCAGGAGCGGCCCTGGCCGAGGCCGGCGCCGGTGACCCCGCCGGAGCCGAGGGCGAACAGCGCCTGGCCGATCTGCTCGGTCGTGCCGGCCGGCGGGTGCGGGCGGAACCCGGCCAGCGGGTCCAGCCAGGCGCGGATCCGGATCCGGACGTGGCCCTCGGTGCTGGCCACCAGCGCGCCGCCGCCGAGCGAGAGCAGCACGCCGAAGAGGATCCAGCTGGTCCGCTCGGTGGCGATGTAGAGCATCACCACGAAGAGGCCGAAGAAGAGGAAGGACATCCCGAGGTCGGTCTCGAAGACCAGGATCAGCACGCTGAGCAGCCAGACCACCAGGATCGGGCCGAGGTCGCGGCCGCGCGGGAGGTAGAGGCCCAGCACCCGGTGGCTGGCCAGGGCCAGCGCGTCCCGCTTGACCATCAGGTAGCCCGCGAAGAAGACCGCCAGCACGATCTTGGCGAGCTCGCCCGGCTGGATCGAGAAGTCGCCCAGGTGGATCCAGATCCGGGCGCCGTAGTCCGACCGGCGGGCGGGGAAGAAGGCCGGAGCGGCGAGCAGGGCCAGGGCGAGAGCCATCGAGACGTAGGTGTAGCGCTGGAGCATCCGGTGGTCCGGCAGCAACACGATGACGCCGAGCAGCAGGGCGACGCCGAGCGCGGACCAGAGCAGTTGGTCGGCGGCGGCCGGATGGTTGTCGCGCAGCACCGGGCCGAACTTGTCGAGCCGCCAGATCATCACCAGGCCGAGGCCGTTGAGCAGGGTGGCCAGCGGCAGCAGCAGCGGGTCGGCGTACGGCGCGCAGCGGCGGACCGCCAGGTGGGCGACGCCGGCCAGGCCGCCCAGGCCCAGGCCGTACGTCAGCATCCCGGCGGGCAGCCGGTGGTCGAGCGCCAGCCCGACGTTGGCGTACGCCAGGACCGGCACCAGCACCGCGAAGGCCAGCAGGCCCAGCTCGGTGTTGCGCCGATCGGGTGAGCCGCGCGGGCCCGGCTCGCCGGCCCGGCGGGTGCCGAGGGCGAGCTGGGGCGCGGCCACCGGGTGGCCTAGGAGGTCGTCGAGCAGTTGCCGGCCAGCTTCTGCTCGTCCTGGGTGAGGGCCGGCGCGGTGCTGCTGGGCGTCGGAGCCGGGGTGCTCTGGGCGGGTGGCTGCTGCTGTTGCGGGGTGGCCGACGGGCTGGCGGTCGGGGTGACCGGGGCGCCGGCCGCCTTCGGCTCGGCCTTGGGCGTGGTCTCGAACGAGGCGTTGGTCGCCCCGGCCGCGGGGGACGGGGCGCTCGCCGCGGTGCCGCTGCCGTCCGGCTTGGCGCCCTCGGAGATCTTCTGGCAGGCGCTGGCCTGGGTGGTGAGGTCCTGCACCCGCTGGTTGGCGGCGCCCAGGCTGTCGGCGCTGATGGTGTTCTTGAGCTGGTCCTGCTCGTAGGCGGGCAGGAACTTGAGTTCGACGTTCGGGTACTGCTGGTAGACCGAGGAGAGGCTGAGGCCGGCCAGGTTCTGGTTGAGACCGCGGTAGACGGCGACGTGGTCGCCGTTCTCGCCGATGTAGTACTGGTCCTGGGTCCAGTGCCAGCCGGCGTAGCTCGCGCCGCCGACCAGACCGAGCGCGACCACCATGATCGCCGAGCGGCGGAACCAGCGGCGCTTGGGCTTGGCCCGGGAGATCGGTTCCTCGGTGCGGCCCTCGGCCTCGTGCTCGGCTGCGCCCTCGGGCTCCTCGGCGGTCAGCTGGGCGGTGCCGTAGCCCTCCTGGGCGTAGCCGGGGTAGCCGTCGGCGTACCCGTCGGCGTGGTGGCCCCCGCCGTACGGCTCGCCGTAGCCCTCGGCCGGACCGAAGCCGCCCTGGGCCGGGTCGTAGCCGGGGTCGTAGCCGTCCTGGTAGCCGTCGGCGGGGCCGAAGGCACCCTGCGGGGCGGCGGGCCGACCGAGGCCGGCGGCTCGGCCGGCCGGGGTGTCCAGTACCTGGTTGTCGTGCGCCGTGCCGTGCGGGCCCTCGGCGACCGCGCCGACCACCATCGGGACGGCGCCGTACTGGCCCGACTGGGTGTCGGTCGGGCCGACGTCGATCACGTCGGCCACGATGCAGGTGATGTTGTCCGGGCCGCCGCCGCGCAGGGCGAGCTGGATCAGTTCCTGGACGGTCTGCTCGGGGGAGTAGAAGCTCCCCAGCGTCTCCTCCAGGGTCTGGTGGCTGACCGGGCCGGACAGGCCGTCGGAGCAGATCAGGTAGCGGTCGCCGGCCCGGACCTCACGGATCGACAGGTCCGGCTCGACCTGACCGCGGCCGTCCAGCGCCCGCATCAGCAGCGAGCGCTGCGGGTGGGTCTCGGCCTCCTCGGGAGTGATCCGGCCCTCGTCCACCAGCCGCTGCACCCAGGTGTGGTCCTGGGTGATCTGGCTGAGCGAGCCGTCCCGGAGCAGGTAGGCGCGGGAGTCGCCGACGTGCACCAGGCCCATCCGCTCGCCGGTCCACAGCAGCGCGGTCAGCGTGCAGCCCATGCCTTCGAGCTGCGGGTCCTGCTCCACCATCAGGCGCAGCCGGTCGTTGGCGGTCTGCACGGCGTCGTTCAGCAGGGTCAGCAGGTCGGCCCGGGGGTCGGCCTCGTCCAGCGTCATGATCGAGCTGAGGACCTCGGAGGAGGCGACCTCGCCGGCGGCGGCGCCGCCCATGCCGTCGGCCACCGCGAGCAGGCGCGGACCGGCGTACCCGGAGTCCTCGTTCCCCTCCCGGATCAGCCCCTTGTGGGATCCGGCGGCGAAACGCAGCACGAGGCTCATACGGTGCCTGCCCCCCTCTGGGCCTCGCGCACGGCAACGGCAGCGCCGGCGCTGCCCTCCGGGCTGGTCATGGACGGGGTGCTGTCCCTCATGCGCTACTACTTCCGCAGTTCGATGACGGTCCTGCCGATACGGATCGGCATGCCTGGCTGAAGCGGCATCGGCGCGGTGAGCCGCTGCCGGTCCAGATAGGTGCCGTTGGTGGAGCCTAGATCCTCCACGGTCCACTGCCCAGCCTGATCGGGGTAGATCCTGGCATGACGCGAGGAGGCGTAGTCGTCATCGAGCACGATGGTGGAGTCGTGGGCCCGGCCGAGCGTGATGGTCTGACCCTGCAGCGCGACGGTGGTGCCGGCCAGCGACCCCTCGACCACGACCAGCTGGGTCGGCGCGCCGCGGCGGGCGGCCCGGCCGCCCAACTGGTGGGTGCCGGTGTCGCGCGGGGACTGCTGCGGCCGGGACGGCGGCGCGGGCGTCGCGGCCGCGGCGGCCGGGCTGGCCGTGCCGCGGGCGGCCCGACGGCCGGAGCGTGCGGTGCCCTTGGCCCCGAACAGGTCGCTGCGGATCACCTGGACCGCGACGATGACGAACAGCCACAGCACGGCCAGGAATCCCAGCCGCATGACCGTCAGGGTCAACTCTGACACCGGTGCCCCGCCCTACCCTTCGACCTGTCGGTAGATGATCGTCGTGGAGCCCACGACGATCCGCGAGCCGTCGCGGAGCGTAGCGCGCTGGGTGTGCTGTCCGTCCACCACGATGCCGTTGGTCGACCCCAGGTCGAGCACCATGGCCGGGTTGCCGGGGCGGATCTCGGCGTGCTTGCGGGAGACGCCGGGATCGTCGATCCGGACGTCGGCCTCGGTGGAGCGGCCCAGTACGCAGGCGTTGCCGGTGATCTGGTGCCGGTTGCCGTTGACCTCGATCCAACGGCGGGTGCCCGCGCCGGTGCCGGAGCCCGGGAACGGGCGGACGTTGCCGCCGGCGCCGTTCGGCGGCGCGCTGGGCATCGCCGGGGGCATCGCGGGGGGCGCGCTGGGCGGGGTCGGCGCCCCCGCGTACGTCGGGGCGCTGCTCTGCTGCCACGGTGCGCCGGGCGCCTCGGGCGCCGGGCCGCGGCCGTAGCCGGCCGGCGGGGCCGCCGGCGGTTCGGGGGTCTCGCTGGCCAGGGTGCGGCTGCGCACCCGGTACAGGCCGGTGTCCAGGTCCTCGGCCCGCTCCAGGTTGACCTGGAGGGGGCCGAGGAAGCTGTAACGCTGTGCCTCCGCGTACTCCAGGACCATGCCCGAGAGCTCCTGGCCGAGCTGGCCGGCGTACGGGCTGAGGCGCTCGTAGTCGTGCGGGCTCAGCTCGACGATGAAGTCGTTGGGCACCACGGTGCGGTCGCGGTTCCAGATGGTGGCGTTGTTGTCGCACTCGCGCTGCAGCGCTCCGGCGATCTCCACGGGCTGGACCTCGGACTTGAACACCTTGGCGAAGGTGCCGTTCACGAGACCCTCGAGTCGCTGCTCGAACTTCTTCAGGACTCCCACGGGGCACCCCCTTCCAAGGGCTCTCTGCGCTCTGGCTCGGGCCCGAGTGGGCCGCGATTGCGGTACTTCCGTACTGATCGTATCCACGCAGAGGCCATCTGTACGGTTCCCCGTCCGCCTCGGCACCGGGCGTGGGCTTGCGCACACCCCTTCGGGCGGTGCGCCGCACGGGTCCCCGTGTACCCAGGTCGTACCCGGCTCACCCCTGCGGCATCCGGGCTCACCCGTCCGCCAGACCGTTCGAGTGGCGGCTGCCGGTGAGGTGTGCCGGCCGCGGTGAAGGACGGATTCGTAGGTGCCCCGTCGGGCGTGCTAATGTTTTCCATGTCGGAAGGGGCGCCCGAGAGGGAGCCGAAGCCGGAAGGCAGAATCAAGGACCGGGTCCAATCCGGTTGGGATTCGGTCGGACGATCGGTTAGCATCTACGACAACACCCATGCGCGGGTGGCGGAATAGGCAGACGCGCTGGATTCAGGTTCCAGTGCCCGAAAGGGCGTGGGGGTTCAACTCCCCCCTCGCGCACCACGGTCGCAAGACCGAACGAGGCCGGTTGGCTCGACGGAAGTCGAGCCAACCGGCCTCGTCGTTGTGCCGTCTGAGTCTTCCGGGGCGGTGTCTTCCCGGGCGATGGGGGCGCGCGCCGGTCATCAGCCGTCGCCGCTCT
This sequence comes from Kitasatospora sp. NPDC024654, assembly GCF_055559155.1. Taxonomy (NCBI): domain Bacteria; kingdom Bacillati; phylum Actinomycetota; class Actinomycetes; order Kitasatosporales; family Streptomycetaceae; genus Kitasatospora; species Kitasatospora sp. NPDC024654. Next base: position 73,979 of record NZ_JBVHLF010000005.1, on the reverse strand, counting down.
CCTCCTCCGGGGTGTGCGGGAGTTCGATCCCGTGCTTGGCCGCCATCCGCAGCAGGCCGGAGATCCGGCCCTGGTAGGCCTGGATGCCGTCCAGATCGCCGTCGGCGCGGGCCAGCGCCAGCGCCTCGCGGGCCTGGTCGAGCTGATCGCGCAGCTCCTCGTCGAACATCCCGGTCACCCGACCAGCATCACCGGGCCCGGAGGATTCTTCAACCGTGCCCGCGCGGGCGAACGGTAGCTTTGGGGCCATGAACGCGCTTCTCCGGTCGGTGAACATCGGCTCCGCCCTGCCCGTGGACTACGCCGACACCGGGGCCACCGGCATCGACAAGCGGCCCGTCGCCGGGCCCGTCGAGGTGGCCGAGCCGGCCGCGGGCAGCGGGCTGACGGGCGACGCGATCTGCGACGGCCGGCACCACGGCGGCCCGGACCAGGCGGTCTACGCCTACGCCTGGGAGGACCTGACCGGCTGGTCCCGGGAGCTGGGCCGCGACCTCGTGCCGGGCGTCTTCGGGGAGAACCTCACCACCGAGGGCCTGGACGTGAACGGCGCGCTGATCGGCGAGCGCTGGCGGGTCGGCGAGCGGCTGCTGCTGGAGGTCTCGGCGCCGCGGATCCCCTGCCGCACCTTCGCCGAGTGGCTGGGTGAGCGCGGCTGGGTGCGGCGGTTCACCGAGCGGGCGCTGCCCGGCGCGTACCTGCGGGTGATCGAACCCGGGGCGGTGCGCGCGGGCGACCCGGTGACGGTGGTGCACCGACCGGCCCACGGACTGGACGTGGCCACCACGTTCCGGGCGCTGACCGCGCGGCCGGAGCTGCTGCACCTGCTGCTGGACGTGCCGCAGCTGCCCGAGAAGGCGCGCGCGAAGGCGCGTCGGCGGGCCGAGGGCGTGCGGGCGTGACGGACCACGGGCGGTTCGGTTGACCGGCGGGGTGCGTTGGTTCGTCCGGCCGGCGGGGGCGCGGGCGGCGGTGCTGCTGCTGCACGGCGGCCAGGAGCACAGCACGGCGGCGGCCCGGCCGTGGCAGCTCGCGGCGGTGCGGATGCGCCCCTTCGCGCGGGCGGTGGTCCGGGAGACGGCCGGCTCGGCGGTGGCGGTCGGGCAGCTGCGCTACCGGCACCGCGGCTGGAACGGCGAGCGGGCGGACGCGGCCCGGGACGCCGCGCTGGCGCTGGACGGGCTGGGCCCGGAGTCGGTGCTGCTGATCGGCCACTCGATGGGCGGCCGGGCCGCGCTGCGGGTCGCCGGGCACCCGCGGGTCACCGCGGTGCTGGCGCTGGCGCCCTGGTGCCCGCCGGAGGACCCGTGCGGGCAGCTGGCCGGCCGCACCCTGGTGGCGCTGCACGGTGACCGGGACCGGACCACCTCCCCCGCCGACACCCGGCGGTTCGCCGCGCGGGCCCGGGCGGCCGGGGCCGCGGTGGCCGGGATCGAGGTGGCCGGCGCCGGGCACGCGATGCTGCGCCGGTCGGCCGACTGGCACCGGGCCACCGCGGAGCTGGCCGCCGGGCTGCTCGGGGTGCGCGAGCTGCCGGCCGAGGTGAGGGCGGCGCTGGCGGCGGACCGGGACGGGACCGGGGGCCTGCGGCTGCCGTTGCCGCCGCGCGGCTGACGGGATCGGCGCGGAAAGCGGAATTCGTTCTGCCGGGCGGGCCCGGGTGACGGTGCGGACCGCGGCCGGGGCGGCGGAATACGGGTGTTTTCCGCCGGGAAATACCGGCCCCTTCGCCCCGGCTCCGGTGCGTCCGGGGAATCGCCGCCCGGTTCCGGATATCGGCCCGGAAAACGCGGCGGCCGGTTCCGCCCGAGGAGGGCGCGGAACCGGCCGTCCGGGCCGGTCAGCCGTTGTTGGTGCAGGTGTTCCCGAAGGCGGGGTTCAGCAGGCTGATCACACCGATGCTGTTGCCGCAGACGTTGACCGGGATGTGGATCGGGATCTGGACCACGTTGCCGGACAGGATGCCCGGGGAGCCAACAGCGGTGCCCTCCGCGCCGGCCGAGGCGCTGGCCGCGCCGGCCCCGCCCAGTACGAGGGCACCGGCGGCACAGGTCAGCACGAGGGCCCTGCGGAAGTCCTTCATGGTGTTCTCCATTCCTTGCGGGATCGAAAGAGGGGTCACGCAGGAACGCTTTCGACCGGGGCTGGCCGAACGCGTTCACTCGCTTACTCTTCGGGGTCGGCACCGGATTCGCTCGTTTCGCCACCCTTCATTCACCCACCCGGAGGAGACCCGGCCCGCTACTCCCGGCCGGCCGGAAGCTCGGTGTGGATCGCGAACCCGCGCTCCGCGGTCGGCCCGGCGGTCATCGAGCCGCCGAGCAGCTGGGCCCGTTCGCGCAGGCCGACCAGCCCGTGGCCACCGCCCGGCAGCGGCGCCGGGTACCCGGGCGTGCGGGCCGGGGCGGGTCCGTTGCTGACGTCCACCAGCAGCCGGCTGCCCCGGACGCCGACCCGGATCCGCACCTCCGCGCCCGGCGCGTGCTTGCGGATGTTGGTCAGCGCCTCCTGCACCGTCCGGTAGGCGGCGCGCTGGACGGCCTCCGGCCACTCCCGGTCGCCGGGGTGCAGCTCGCACTCGGTCGGCAGGCCGCTCTCCTCGATCAGCCGCGGCAGGTCGGCCAGTCGCGGCTGCGGGGCGAGCGGGCCCCCGGCCGCCCGGGCGGCGTCGGTGTCGCCGGCCAGGTCCGCACCGCCGGCCGCCCGCAGCACGCCGACCATCTGCCGCAGCTCCTGCAAGGTGCGCACGGAGAGCTCGCGGATCGTCCCCGCGGTCTGCGCGGTGAACGGGTCGGCGGTGGAGACCTGCAGGCCGCCCGCCTGCACGCTGATCAGGCTGACCTGGTGGGAGACCACGTCGTGCATCTCGCGCGCCAACCGGGCCCGCTCGGTGGCCAGCACCCGCTCGGCGAGCAGCCGGGCCTCGCGCTCCTGGCCGCGGGTGAGCTGGTCCAGCCGGACGGTCAGCTCGCGCCGGGTCCGGGTCAGCATGCCGAGCGCCACCGGGGCGACCCCGAGCAGCAGCGACTGGATCATGGCCAGCCCGTTGACCTGGTTGACCGCCAGCGGGTCTATCGGCGAGTTGCTCTCGGTCACCGACCAGGTGAAGTAGTCGGACAGCGCGAAGGCGACCGCGCACGCCACGGTCAGCGGCAGCCGGGTGCGCCGGGAGGCGACCGTGTAGAGCGCGGTCATCGAGGCCAGCCAGCTCTCGGTGAAGAAGGTCCCGGGCAGCGCCAGCAGCAGCGAGCCGAGCGGCCACCGGGTGCGCAGCAGCAGGCCCAGCGCGGCCGCGCAGTTGAGGCCGGTCTTCCACCAGGCGGTGTTCCGGTCCAGCAGGAACGACTCCAGCAGTGCCAGCAGCACCGGCAGCAGCAGCATCAGCCACGGCCGGGTCAGCCGTTCGCGCAGCGCGGCGGCGGTGTGCGGCGCGGGGGCACGGCGTGGTCGGGGAGCCGCGGCGTGTGAGCCGCCCGGCGGCTCGGTGGCTCTCACTGCTTCGGGGCCTGGACCAGACCGGCCCGGTGCGCGATCACCGCGGCCTGGACCCGGTTGGTGGCACCCAGCTTGCCCAGGATCGCGCTGATGTGGTCCTTGACCGTGCCGGTGCCGAGGAAGAGCCGTTCGGCGATCTCGGCGTTGGCCAGGCCCTGCCCGAGCAGCGCCAGTACGTCCAGCTCGCGGCCGGTCAGGGTGCGGACCTGGGCCAGCGCCGCCGCGTCCGGGCCGCCGCCGTCGACGTAGCCGCCGATCACCGTGCGGGTGACCGCCGGGGAGAGCATGCTGCCGCCGGCGGCCAGGATCCGCACCGCGTGCACCAGCTGGTCCGGCGCGGTGTCCTTGAGCAGGAAGCCGGCCGCACCAGCCCGCAGCGCGGTGCCGATGTACTCGTCGGTGTCGAAGGTGGTGAGCATGGAGACGGCCGGCGGCTCGGGCAGCGCGCGCAGCCGGCGCAGCACCGAGATCCCGTCCAGGTCGGGCATCCGGATGTCCAGGAGCACCACGTGCGGCTTCAGCCGGATCGCGGCCTCCTCGGCCTCGCCCCCGGAACACCCGCCGACCAGCTCCAGGTCGGGGGCGGACCCCACGATCAGGCCGAGGCCCGAGCGGACCAGCAGTTCGTCATCCACGATCAGCACACGGATTGCGGTCACGGTCTCTCCTCACTCTCTCGGGGACGAGCCTAGGGGTTCCTCAGGGTCGAACCCCCGCCGATCGGCGGGGTCCGAATCCGCTGACCGGTTCACGCGTTTCTCATCCGGTGTGAGCCACGATTGATGACGTTCCACCTGGCACATGCGGATGCGCCCAGATACCTGATCGTTTGGAATTGAGCTGTGTCCTCCACCACCAAGCAGCCGGCGTCGGCGGCACCGACCCTGCCCCGGTCCGGTTTCCTCACCCGTCTGCGCCCGTGGGCCGCCGGGGCGACGGTCTGGTACCTGCGGCTGATCGCGCTGCTCAACCTGGTGGCGGTGCTGCTGACGCCGTTCCGCACCACTGTGCGGCACCACTCCGAGGGGCAGTTCTTCACCCCGTACCTGATGACCGCGGGCCTGGCCGCCATGGTGCTCTCGCTCTTCCTCGCGGTGTCGATGCGCCGCCGCAAGCGGGCCGCCTGGATCTTCAACATGGGGCTCGGCGGGCTGACCTTCCTCCTCTACCTGCTGGCGCTCAGCTTCCCGGGCGAGGACCACTACAACCGGCACGGCTTCAACTACTTCTCCACCGTGCTGACCGGCCTGTTCGTGCTGGCCCTGCTGGTCAGCCGGCGGGAGTTCACCTCCAAGGGCGACCGGTCCAACCCGAAGACGGCGGTGGCCACCTTCTTCGGCGGGCTGATCGTCGGTGGCGCGGTCGGGGCGATCCTGGTCGGCTTCTACAACACGCTGCCCGGGGCGAACCTCGGCGACCGGTTCGGCTACGCGATCGCCCGGATGGTCACGGTCGAGCCGTCCGAGCACGTGCTGGACGTGATCAACGTCCCGAGCTGGCTCAACGCCTTCATCAACGCGATGGGCGCGGTGCTCTTCCTGCTGGTGCTGTACGTCGCGTTCCGCAGCCCGCGCGGCAAGGAGCTGCTCACGCCACAGGACGAGCTGAAGCTGCGCGAGCTGCTGGACCGGCAGGGCGAGCGCGACTCGCTGGGCTACTTCGCGCTGCGCCGGGACAAGGCGGTGATCTTCTCGCCGACCGGCAAGGCGGCGATCGCCTACCGGGTGGTCGGCGGGGTCTCGCTGGCCTCCGGCGACCCGATCGGCGACCCGGAGGCCTGGCCGGGCGCGATCGACCGCTGGCTGGCCGAGGCCCGCGAGCACGCCTGGGCACCGGCCGTGATGGGCGCCTCCGAGGAGGCCGGGGTGATCTACGCCCGGCACGGGCTGGACGCGCTGGAGCTGGGCGACGAGGCGATCGTCGAGCTGGACGAGTTCTCCTTGGAGGGCCGGGCCATGCGGGTGGTCCGGCAGGCCTACAACCGGGTCAAGCGGGCCGGCTACACGGTCCGGATCCGCCGGCACGAGGACATCCCCGAGGCGGAGATGGCCGAGCTGCTGAGCAAGGCCGACCGTTGGCGGGACGGCCAGACCGAGCGCGGCTTCTCGATGGCGCTCGGTCGGCTCGGCGACCCGGACGACGGGCGCTGCGTGATGCTGGAGTGCCACGACGCCCAGGGCGAGCTGCGGGCCCTGCTCAGCTTCGTGCCCTGGGGCCCGAAGGGCCTCTCGCTGGACCTGATGCGCCGGGACCGGGAGACCGAGAACGGCCTGATGGAGTTCATGGTCATCGAGCTGCTGGAGCGGGCCAAGGAGGTCCAGCTGGAGCGGGTCTCGCTGAACTTCGCGATGTTCCGCTCGGTCTTCGAGCGCGGCTCGCGGCTCGGGGCCGGCCCGGTGCTCCGGCTCTGGCGCGCGGTGCTGGCGTTCTTCTCCCGCTGGTGGCAGATCGAGTCGCTGTACCGGGCGAACGCCAAGTACCGGCCGATCTGGGAGCCGCGTTACCTGCTGTTCGAGAAGAGCAGCGAGATCCCGCGGATCGGCCTGGCCAGCGCGCGGGCCGAGGGCTTCATCACCGCACCGAGTCTCCCCGCCCTCTTCCGTCGCCGGCACGCGCGGTCGGCCGCCCTGGCGGCCACCTCGGGCTTGCCGGTGGCGGAACGGGATGGGAAGGGCTAGCCCTCCGCCGGGGGGCGGAGGGGGAGCCGTGGAATTGCCGTCGGGGGGACGTTGTTGCGGCGGGTTGTCGGGGCGCTTCGTCAAGACATTGGGACCCTTGGCCGAAAATCGGTTTATCAACCTCAAGGATGAGCCGAGAATGGGCACCAAGGGTGAGTCGAATCCTTTTGCCACTACCTAGGCTGGATCCGGCATCCAAGGCGGCGCGAGTCGTCGGCGGTGAACTGGAAATACTTCGGGGAACAGCATGGGAGAGGAAGTCGTGGTGCAGAGGACCCACCCGGGGGGCGAACGACGGAGGGTTGTCGCGCTGATCAAGCGCGGGGCCGTCGCAGAGTGGGGAACATTGTTCGGTACCATCCGTGACCAGCTGGTACTCAAGCGGTTCGCGGCCATTCCACTGGCGATCACCGCGACGTTCCTGATCCTCCTGTTCAGCATCGTTCAGCACATGCCCGGCGGGGAGGTCCTGGTCACCCGGCTCGGTGTGGTCAAGGCCGCGCTCCCGCTCGACGTCTCGCTGCTGCGCACCCCGTTGTCGCTCTACGTGCCCGCGCTGGACCTGCCGGTCTGGGGGGCGCTGGCCCAGGTGCTGGTGGTCTTCGGCATCGCCGAGATCGTGCTCGGCCGGAAGATGACCCTGCTGGTCGCCTACGCCTGCACGCTGGCCGGCACGCTCTACGCCCGGTTCGGCGTGGAGGTCGGCCCGGACCACCTGTTCGGCTTCCCGGCCTGGGTCGCCCACGTCCGCGACACCGGGCCGTCCGCCGCGGTGGTCGCGCTCGCGGTCTGCGTCGCCTGGAAGTGCCGGGCCTGGGTCACCGGCGGCGCGGTGATCGCCGTCATGGTGGGCGAGGTCGCGGTGCTGCCCAACCTGGCCGGACTGGAGCACGTGGTCGCGATCGTCACCGCGGTGCTGATCGCCGCCTCGCTGGAGGTCTTCGGCAGCTACTGGCCGCGGGTGCTGGGCGACGTGGGCGCCGCCCGGCTGCTCGCCGCCGAGGCCCGGCAACACGCCGTGCTCTGAACCGGGCGCCGGCTGGGCCGGACCCGGTTCAACGTCGCGGCAGCGGTTGCTCGAACCAGACCACCTTGCCGACCGCCTTGCGGGCCGTCCCCCAGCGCTCGGCGAGCTTGCTCACCAGGTTGAGCCCGCGGCCGTTCTCGTCCATCGACTCGGCCGGCTCCAGCGAGGGCAGCATGTGGTTGTCGTCGCTGACCTCGACCAGCAGTTTGTCCACCCGGATCAGCTGCAGCTGGACGTAGTCCCGGGCCACCCGGACCGCGTTCGTGACCAGCTCGCTGACCAGCAGCTCGGTGGTGTCGCTGAGCGCGGCCAGCTGCCAGGCGGCCAGCTGCTCGCGGACCAGGGCGCGGGCCCGGCGGACCTCCGCCCGGTCCACCGCCAGCGTCCAGGTGGCCACCTCGGTCTCCGCCACCCCGTCGAAACGGGCCACCAGCAGCGCCACGTCGTCCTTGCGGTCCTCCGAGTGCAGCCGGTCCAACACCGTGTCGCAGGCCTCGTCGGGGGTGCGCCGCGGGTCGATCAGGTTCCCACAGAGTGCCGCCAGGCCGGCTCCTATGTCGCCACCACGCACCTCGACCAGGCCGTCGGTGCACATCACCAGCATCGAGCCGTCGCTGACCTCGATCGTCTTGGCGACGAACGGCACCCCGCCGACCCCGATCGGCGCGCCGGCCGGGATCTCCAGCAGCTCGCCGGAGCCGTCCGGGTGCACCAGCACCGGCGGCACGTGGCCGGCGCTGGCCAGCTCGCAGGTCCGGTTGATCGGGTCGTAGACCGCGTACAGGCAGGTGGCCAGGTGGTCGTCGCCGAGCTTCTGGGCCAGGTTGTCCAGGTGCCGCAGCAGCTGGCCGGCCGGCAGGTCGAGCGCCGCCAGGGTCTGCATCGCGGTGCGGAAGCGGCCCATCGCGGCGGCCGAGTGCAGGCCGTGGCCCATCACGTCGCCGACCACCAGCGCCACCCGGCTGCCCGGCAGCTGGATCGCGTCGAACCAGTCGCCGCCCACCTCGGCCCGGCGGTCGCCCGGCATGTAGCGGTGCGCGATCTGCACACCGGGGATCTTCGGCGGGCGGGTCGGGATCATCGAGCGCTGCAGGGTGGTGGCGACCTTGGACTCGGCCCGGTGCAGCCGGGCGTTGTCCAGCGAGAGCGCGGCCCGGGCGGACAGCTCCAGCAGGGTGGCCGCGTCGCCCTCGTCGAACGGCGCCCGGTCGGACAGCCGCAGCAGCTTGAGGATGCCGAGCACGGTGCCGCGCGCCGAGAGCGGCAGCACCAGCATCGACCGGCCGGAGACCACCGGGACCAGGCCCGGCCCGCCCAGCGCGGTCGCGTAGTCGGTGGCCAGGTCCTCGGTCACGGTCGGCACCAGCACCGCCTGGTTGCGCTGCAGGGCCATGCCCGGCGGGGTGCTGCGCGGCATCGCCAGCAGCGCGCCCTCGTCCAGCACATGGGCCCAGCTGCCGGAGGAGTCGTGGAAGGTCCGGGCCACCCGGCGCAGCATGGTGTCGTCGTCCGGCTGCTCCTCGGGCAGCTCGGCGTCCGAGATCAGCCGGTCGAGCAGGTCGACGCAGGCGAAGTCGGCGACCCGGGGGACCAGCACCTGGCACAGCTCGCGGGCGGTGGTGTCGAGGTCGAGCGTGGTGCCGACCTTGCCGCCGACCTCGTTCAGCAGTGCCAGCTGGTCGCCGGCCTGGCCGTTGGTCAGCAGCGGGACCAGCTGGTCGTCCAGCGGGATGCCGGCGCGGCCCTCGCCCGGGGCCTCGGCGACGGGGTGATGGGTCGTCAGGGCTGCTCCCTGGGTCGGCGGGGGGACCGGGACCGCGGCGCGCGGGCCCGGCAGGGCGGTGGGACCGGAGCCGGCGCCGGGACCGGACGGCGGGTCGGTGCGGGCCTCGGGGGCGTCGGGGGCGTCGGGGGCGGTGCTGCTGTCCGGGCCGGTTCCGTCCGGGCCGGGCTTGGGGCCGCCGGCCTTGGGGACCGGGACCACCCGCAGCCCGCGGACGCCGGCGGCCGCGGCGGAGCGCTGCTGCGCGGTCGGGTAGCGGCGACCGATCCCCGCGGCCAGCTGGGCCACGCCGGCGGCGGCCGGCTCGTACGGGACCACCGGCAGTCTGGTCGCGGCGTCCATCCACAGCGCCGGCACCCCGGCCGCCGTCAGCTGCCGCAGCAGCGCCCGCTGCCGGGCCGGGCCGACCGGCAGCAGCGGGGCGAAGGCCGCGGCGCCGCTCGGCCCGGCCGGCGCCAGCGCGGCGGCGACCAGGTGGGCGCCGCCCGGCGGTTCACCCGCGGCGGCGTACGGCAGTAGCCGGCGGCCGATCGCGATCCGCGGGCCGTGGGTGCGCAGCACCCGGGCGTCGGCGGCCAGCGCGAGCAGGCCGCGGCCGGCGGGCTCCAGCAGCGGGTAGGCCCACCAGAGCACCGGGCGCAGCCGCTCCTCGCGGTCGGTGGCCGGCATCAGGCCGGCCCAGGCGGTGCCGGTGGCGGTGAGGTTGGCCAGCGCCTCCAGCGCGTCGCCGAGCGCGCCGCCGCGGCGGACCGGCGGCACCGCCCGGCGGGCGGTACCGGGGCGGGTGGCGCCGGGGAGGTCGGGCATGGCGGGCCGGTCGGGCCGGGCGCCCGGCCCGTGCGGCTCGATGGCGGGCAGCAGTCCGGTGGCCGGACGGCCCCGGACGGTCTCGCTGCGGTGGCCGAAAAGCTCCTCGGCGCCGCGGGTCCAGCCGGCGATCCGGCCGTCCGGGTCGACCAGCACGGCGGCCAGCCGCACCATGGCCACCACGCCCGTCGGCTGGTCGGCGGGGCCGGCCTCGGCGGCCGGGAGGACCGGCCCCAGCGCCCGGGGCAGGTCGAAGGGCATGTCCGCTGTGGAGTTCGGGTCGTCCGCCATGGGATCCGTTCTGCTCCCGCCTGGCCGCCCGGCTGGCCGGCCTCACCTGTGCGGCTGTCAGGTATCAGTGCTTACCGCCACCTAGCGAAGCACGGCTCGGCCGCTGACCGGTACCGAAACCACGAGATTCGTCAGTATCAGTTGCGCGTCACCCAGCGTGCGCCGTCCGGCACGCCGTGTCCATCAGTTGGTTGGCCGGTTTTCGTCCTTGCCGGCCGCCACCCCCCGGCGCCGTGACGGCGGGTGGGTGGGGCCGGGCGCCCGGGTAGGGTGGCGGAGCCCGGAGAGACGAGTGATGAGCGAGGCGAGCAGGTGACCGCGGAGAGCCCCGTCCGTTGGACCGACCCCGAGCGGCAGCGGCTGGAGGAGCAGGTCGCCGCCACCGAGATCGCCTGGCTGACCCTGGAGGTCGACGTCGAGACGCTGCGGGTGGAGATCGACAACTTCGCGCTGATCCACCACGAGCGGCTCGGGCCGCTGTACGCGCGGCTGGACGAGCTGGACGCACTGGTGGCGGAGGCCCGGGCGGCGCGGACCGGCGATCCGGAGGACGTCCGGCGGGCCGTGGACGCGCGCCGGGTGGTCGACGAACTGCCCGACCTGGACGCCCTCTTCGACAGTGTGCGGGCGGCCGAGGCGGGGGCGACCGAGGGGGCCGAACCCACCGGGGGGGCCGAGTCGGCCGAGCCGCCGCGGCGGGTGCGGCCCGGCAAGGACGCCCAGCGGCTCTACCGCGAGCTGGCCCGGCGGGCCCACCCCGACCTGTCCACCGACGCGGCCGAGCAGCAGCGCCGCTCGGCGTTCATCGCCCGGGTCAACGAGGCCTACGCGCGCGGCGACGCGCCGGCGCTGGAGGCGCTGGCCGAGGAGTGGTCCACCGCGCCGGAGACCGCACCCGCCCCGGAGGCCGCCGACCGCGGCGACTGGCTGCGGCAGCGGTTGGCCTGGCTGACCGCGCGGATCGGCGAGCTGGCGGCCGAGCAGGTGCGGCTGGAGGCCACCGCGATGGGGTCGCTGCTGCGGATGAGCCCGCAGGACCCGGACCGGCTGCTGGAGGAGCTGGCCGAGGAGTTGCTGGGCCGGGCCGCGGCTCGGCAGGACGAGCTGACCCGGCTGCTGGGGGCGTAGCGGTTCGGGGGCGGCTCTGGGGCGTCCGGGGTTGCTCCGGGAGCACCGGGGCGGGGGACAATGGGCGGGTGCCGGCCCGAGCCGGACCCCCGACCCCGTGACCCCAGGAGAGCCCGAGCATGTTCGCGCAGATCCCCACCGCCCAGGCCGCCGCCGTCCCCGCGGACGCCGTGCTGCTCGACGTCCGTGAGCAGGACGAGTGGGACGCCGGGCACGTCGACGGTGCGCTGCACATCCCGATCGGCGAGTTCGTGGCGCGGATCGCCGAGGTGCCGGACGCGCCGCTGTACGTGCTCTGCCGGGTCGGCGGGCGCTCGGCGCAGGTCGTCCAGTACCTGGTCCAGCAGGGCCGTGAGGCGTTCAACGTGGACGGTGGGATGTACGCCTGGGAGGCGGCCGGCCGGCCGATGGTGAGCAGCTCGGGCGACGCCGCGTACGTGCTCTGACGCGCCGCGCGCGCCGGGTGGGCGGGGCCGAGTGGGTGGGGGAGCACGTGCGATGACGGAGGACGGCACCGGCGGGTCCGGTCCGGGTGAACGGGTCTGGTCGCTGCCCGCGCTGCTGGTGCTGGCGGGCGCGGGGGTGGTGCTGCTGACCGCCACCGTGGCGTTCCTCGGGGCGCTGTTCCTGCAGAACGCGCCGGCCAACACGGTGTCGCAGCGGTACCAGGGGCAGCTGGACGGTCTGGTCTACCCGGAGTTCGAGCAGAACTGGAAGCTCTTCGCCCCCGACCCGTTGCAGCAGAACATCAGCGTCGACGCCCGGGTCCGCACCGCCACGGGCACCGGCCCGTGGATCGGCCTGACCGCCCAGGACATCGCCGCGATCCGCGGCAACCCGGCGCCGAGCCACGTCGACCAGAACCTGCTCCGGCGCGCCTGGGACTTCTACGACAGCACGCACAGCAGCGCCGACGAGAGCTCCACCGGCCCGCGCGGCCCGCTCGCCGAGGAGTACCTGAAGCGGATCGCCCTGCAACGGATCGGGCGGGAGGCGGGCGGCGCACCGGTCACCGCGATCCAGTTCCGGGCCGGCAGCACGCAGATCGTGCCGCCGCCGTGGAGCGCGGGCGGCAAGGGCTGGTCCGCCCAGCCGGTGTACCGGCAGCTGCCCTGGTGGCCGGTAGGCGACGCGGACTACCGGGGGTTGCGATGAGCCGGCCCGGGGCCGAGGACCTGGTGACCGGGATCCCCCGGCAGCTGCGCGGCGCGGCGGCCGGCGCGGAGCCGCGCCCGGCACCCCGGCCCTCCCTGGCGGCGCGGTCGGGTGACGGGCTGGCGGACGGCTTCACCGCGTTCACCGGGCGCGCGCTCGGCCGGTACCAGGCGGCGGTGGTCCGGATCGGTTTCGGGCTGGTCTTCACCCTGCAACTGCTGCTGGAGTGGCCGCACCGCCGCGAGCTGTACGGTGACCGCGCCGCCTGGAGCCTCGACCTGGCGCGCCAACTGCTGCGCGAGGACCACGCGTTCACCGTGCTGGCGTGGAGCGGCGACCGGTGGTGGTTCGAGGCGGTCTACCACCTCGGCATCCTGGCGGGGGTGTTGATGGTGCTCGGGTGGCGGACCCGGGCGAGTTCGGTGCTCTTCCTGGTGACCGTGCTCTCCCTGCAGAACCGCGGCGTGCTGATCGGTGACGGTGGGGACAACATCGTCCACCTGATGGCGATCTACCTGGTCTTCACCCGGAGTGCCGAGGTCTGGTCGCTGGACGCCCGCCGGGCCAGTCGTCGCGTCCGTGCCACCGGGCACGACTGGCCCGGGGTGTTGGTCTGGACGGTGCTGGGCGGGCTGCTGGCGGCCGCGCAACTGGCCGGGCGGATCGGCTGGGACGGGCCGGGCGGCGGGCCTGATCCCGGCTGGGAGGTGTTCTTCTGGACCCTCTGGGGGGTCGCCGGCCTCTGGTACGTGGTCAACCGCCGCCGGCCGCACGGCGAACCCCGGGCCGTGCTGGACGCGTTGGCGAACATGCTGCACAACTGCGCGCTGCTGGTGATCGGGGCGCAGGTGGTGCTGGTGTACGCCACGGCCGGCTGGTACAAGGTGCAGGGTGCCCGCTGGCAGGACGGCACCGCCCTCTACTACCCCCTGCACCTGGACTACTTCACCCCCTGGCCCGGACTCGCCGGGTGGCTGGGGTCGAGCGCGCTGCTGGTCTTCGCGATCACCTACGGCACCGTGCTGGTCCAGGTGGCGTTCCCGTTCACCCTGCTCAACCGGCGGCTGAAGAACGTCCTGCTGGCCCTGATGATGCTGGAGCACCTGGGCATCGCGGTCCTGCTCGGCCTGCCGGTCTTCTCCCTCGCGATGATCGCGGCGGACGCGGTCTTCCTGCCGACGGCGGCCCTGCTGTGGCTGGCGGGACGGGTGCGCGCGAACGTGCGTCGGGTGCGTGCGCTGTTGCTCCGATGAGCGGACGTCAGCCGGGCGGCCGGCGGTAAAGTGTCTGGTATGCCCTGGAGTGTCGCGATTCGTGCTGCTGGTCGGGCGGGGCTGCGTCTGGAGCGGGAGCTGACGGATCCTCGGCGTGCGCTGCGCGGGGCACTGGCGGTGGCGGTGGTGCTCTTCGCCGGACTCGCGGTGGCGGGGCCGGCGGCGGCCACCGCCGGCGCGCTGGGCGCCTTCATCGCCGGGACGGCCACCTTCCAGCGGAGCTTCCGGCCGCGGCCCTCGCTGGCGGTGGCGGCGGGGGCCGGGCTGGGGATCAGCACCTTCCTCGGCTACCTGGCGGTCCCGGTGCCGGGGCTCTTCCCGGTGCTGCTGGCGGTCTGGTCGTTCGGCGCCGGGCTGGCCTGGGCGCTCGGGCCGACCGCCGGGGTGGTGGCCACCAACACCGTCACCGTGCTGCTGGTGATCGTCCGGTTACCGGTGGGCGTGCCGGCCGCGCTGGGGCACGGGCTGCTCTGCGCGCTGGGGGGCGGGGCGCAGGCGCTGGCGATCACGCTCTGGCCGATCCGGCCCTGGGGCTCCCAGCGGGACGCGCTGGCCGACGCGTACGCCTCGCTCGCCGACTACGCCCGGCGGCTGCGGCACGATCCGTACGCCGCGGTCGATCCCGAGCCGCTGATGACCGCCCGGCACGCCGCCGAACTGACGCCCTGGCAGGAGCGCCACCGGCCGCCCGGACTGCACGGCCTGCGCGGCATCGCCGAGCGGATCCGGCCCACCCTGGCGGCCGTCGCCGATCCCCGACTGGGCGCCGCCGCCCAGGGGCCGGAGCGCGACCGGGCCCGTGAACTGCTGGCCGGAACAGCCGAGTTGCTGGACGCGCTGGCCCGGGCGATCCGGACCGGCGAGCCGCTGTGCTACCCGAGGTCGGCGCCGGCCGCGCTGGTGGCGCCGGCCGGCCCGGTGCTGCACGGCGCCGCGCTGCGCGCCTCCCGGATGCTGGTCGCGCTGCTCGGCGAGGCCACCGGGGTGCTCGACCGTTCCGACGAGGACACCATCGACACCCCGGTGGCCGGCCCGGCCGGCGCGCTGCTGCGGCCGGGGGTGGCCCGGATGCTGCCGATCGCGCTGGGCACCGTCCGGCGTCAACTGACCGCGGACGCGCCGGTGCTGCACCACGCGGTCCGGCTCTCCGGGGTGGTGACCGCGGCCTACCTGCTGAGCCGGGCGACCGGCCTCCAGCACGGCTACTGGGCCGCGCTGACCGCCGCGATGGTGATCCGGCCGGACTTCGCGCAGACCTACGGCCGCGGAGTGGCCCGGGTGGTCGGGACCCTGGCGGGCGTGCTGCTGGCGACCGGGCTGGTCGAGCTGCTGGACCCCGGTCAGTGGGCCTCGGCGGCGCTGGCGGTGGGCTGCATCGGCTGCGCTTACCTGACGCTGCGCACCGGCTACGCGCCGACCACCGCCTGCGTCTCGGCGTACGTGGTCCTCCTGCTCAACATGGTGCCGGGCGAGGTGCTGCGGACCGCCTACGAGCGGATCCTGATGACGCTGCTCGGCGGGGCGCTGGCGCTGCTGACCTACGCGCTCTTCCCGACCTGGGAGACCGCCCGGCTGCCGGAGCGGACCGCCGAGTGGATCGCCGCCGCCGGCCGGTACGCGGGTGCGGTGCTGGCCGCATACGGCGATCCGGCCGGGCGGGATCCGCGCGAGGTGCGGACCGCGCTGCTGGACTCGCGGGAGCGCCGGTCGGCGTTCCTGACGGCGCGACAGCGGGCCGCGGCCGAGCCGGTGCGGCACACCACGCAGTCACCGCGGCTCTCCCGCGAGCAGCTGGACCTGGTCCGGGAGGCGGTCGGCGCGCTCTCGCGGGCCGGGCTGCTGATGGAGGCCCACCTGCCGGGGCCGGACGCACCGCCGGTGCCGGGCGCGGCGGAGTTCGGCGCGGTGCTGGCCGACGCCACGGCGGCGGCCGGGGCGGCCGTGCTCACCGGACGGCCCGTCGACTTCCGGGACGTCCGGGCCGCGCACGCCGCCTGGGAGGCTCGGTTGGCGGCCGATCCGGCTCCGGCGGGGGACGCGGTGGACGTGGCGCGCTCCGGGGCGTGGCTGCTGCTGCGGGCGCTGGAGGAGCTGGAACGGGCGACCCGGACCGCTAGCGCGGCGGAGTGATCGCGGGGACGACCGGGGAGGTGGTGTGCGCCATCCAGTGGAACAGGCCCATGCCCACCGAGGTGGCCAGGTTGAAGCTGGAGACCTGCGGTTGCATCGGGATCGCGACCAGTCGGGTGGCCCGCTCGCGCAGCGCCGCCGAGACGCCGTGCCGCTCGGAGCCGAAGACCAGCAGGGCGTCGTCCGGGAAGACCACCGAGCGGATGTCCGTGCCCTCCGGGTCCAGCGCGTAGAGCGGGCCGGGGGGAAGGTCGGGCGGGTCGAGCCGGGCCACCGCGGTGGCGTAGTGCAGGCCGGCGCCGGCCCGGACCACGTTGGGGTGCCAGGGGTCGACGTCCCCGGTGGTGACCACGCCGGTGGCCCCGAAACCGGCCGCCAGCCGGACCACCGCGCCGATGTTGCCGAGGTTGCGCGGGTTGTCGAGGAGCACGACGGGGGCGCGGCGCGGGGTCTCCCGGAGCCGGGCCAGGGTCCGCGCCGGGTCGGGCCGGACCGCGAGCGCGGCGACCCCGGTCGGGTGTGGCCGCGGGACCAGCTCACGCAGCACCGCGGCCGGCACCTCGACGGCGGCGGCCAGGACGGGAGCGGCGACGTCGGCGGCCAGCCCCTCGGCGAGGGCGGCCAGGGCGGACCGGTCGGTGGTGAGCACCTGGTGGACCTGGCCGCCGAAGCGCAGAGTGTGCTTGAGGGCGTGGAAGCCGTCGATCAGCACGGTGTCCGGGCGGGCGGCGGTGTCGCGCCAGCGCTGGCCGGCGGGCTCCTGGGCTGTCATGCCCCCACTCTCGCACCGTGGTGGGCGGGAGCGGGGGGAGGGGCGGGACGTCAGTAGTACTGGTGCATCAGTTCGGTGGCCCAGCGGGGTTGGCCGGTCCGACCGATCGGGGCGAACTCGGCCATCCACGGCTTGATGTCGAGCACGGGCGTGCCGTCCACCGCGTCCAGGTCGAGGACGTGGACGTCGAGTCCGTCGACCTTCACCAGCCGGCAGCGCGAGACGCCGATCCGGTTGGGACGGTTCTTGCCGCGCTGGGCGAAGATGCCGACCTCCGGCCAGTCCGGGTTGCCGCGCGGCCGGCGGGCGGTGGTCTCGATCTTCTCGGCCGGCACCCGGTGGAAGTGGAAGACCACCTCCAGGTGCGAGAAGGCGTCCAGGCCGCGCAGCGCCTCGGCGCCGTACTGCGCCGGGTCCAGGCTGATCACGGCGGGGACGCCGCCCCAGTCGTCGTCGACCAGCTCGGTGCGGCCGCCGGTGACCCGGCCGATCGGCCGCAGTTCCACGGTGTTGCCGGCCAGGGTGCTGTCGGTGCTCATCGGTCCCCCCGAGGGATGTGTCGGTGGTGTTCCGTCGTCGATCGTGCCGCACCGCCCGGGGCCTGTCACTCCCACTCCCAGCGGATGCCGGTCTGGCCCGGTGGCTGCTCGGTGGCCAGCACGTGGGCGCTGGCCGAAGCACCGATCCAGAGCCGCTGCCGCAACCGGTCCGACTCGGCGCCCGGGTTCCGTTCGTAGCGCTCGCAGTGCGCCGGCACCGCGGCCGGGTCGAAGTGCACCTGCAGCACGTACTCGCGGACCGGCACCGCGAACCGCCGCCCGTAGCCGGTGGTCGGCTCGCCACGCGGGATCTCCACCTCGTACTCGAAGACCGTGCTGTCGCCCAGCGCCAGCGGCCGGTCCAGCAGCAGCTCGGCGACCAGCAGGCCGATCTCCGGGCAGCGCCGGACCCGGCCGAGCCGGGCGTGTCGCACCGAGCTGATCTCCGGGCAGCCGGTCGCCCCCTCGTCCGCCTTGTGCACCACCAGGCAGCGGCTCACCCCGGGCACGGTGGCCCGGACCACCTGGCGCATCCGCAGCAGGTGGCCGAGCCGGCGGGCGTCCACGTAGTACGCGTCGTGGATGCTGAGCCGTTCCAGCTCGCTGATCGGCGGGGCGTCCAGCTCCTCGAAGACCTGGGCGACCCGCTGCTCCTCGGGCCAGACCTCCGCGACCGGCAGGCTGCCCGGCATCGCGCCGGCGGCCCAGCGGCCGCGTGGGCGCGGCGGACCGAGCAGGCCGGAGAGCGCGGCGGTGGGCAACCCGAGCAGTTCCTCCAGCAGTGCCACCGCGCGGACGGACGAGGCGCGTTCGGGCTGGCTGCGGCCGCGCCGCCAGTAACTGAGGGTCGTGACACTGATTCTGACGCCCTGCCCGGCCAGCGCGGTCCTGATCCGGTCCAGGCTGAGGCCGCTGGCCTCGATCGCGCCGTGCAGGGCCTCGGCGAAGCTGCCGGCCGCGGCGACGGCGGCCGCCGCGGGGCCGGCGGCGGGGAGCGCGGCGGCACGGCCGGTGAGGGCGGTCAGTGGCGCGGCGGCGTTCGGACAGGCCGCCGGCAGGACGGGTCCCGGCAGGATCGGTCGCTGTTCGACCAGCCGGAGGCGTCCGGCGTTCTGCGGGTAATGCGAGCCCATGCGGATACCTTCCCCACCAACCGAGTTCGGTGGGCCCGGCCCGGTCGCGGAGTTGTCGGGCGTTGCGTCACCGAGCTTGAGGAACCTTACGCACGGAGCAGAGGCTACGTCATCTACCGGCAAGTATGACAGTGGTCACGACAAACTACTTTCACGTTCCCGCCGGGGATCTGCAAATCCGCGAAACAGGAATGCAACAATCCCGCCGGTATCGGGCGTACGGCCCGGTACCGGCGGGATGTGTGAGCGGCTGGTATTTCCCGCGCTGCGGTGGCGTTAGGACACCGGGTAATCACGCGGAGTCGTCGGATTTCTCAGAATGCGAGATCCCGGGACTCAGGAGACATTCAGCGCGGTGTCGTCGATGACGAAGCTGGTCTGCAACGAGTCGTCCTCGGTGCCGGTGAACTTCAGGGTGACCGTCTGGCCCGCGTAGGACGAGAGGTCGAAGGACTTCTGGACGTAGCCGGTGTTGGCGTCCACGTTCGAGAAGGTGTGCAGCGTGGTGCCGTTGGCCTGCAGGGTGAGCGTGTCGTACGCGGTGTTGCCGGTCTCGGCGGTGTCGATGTGCAGCCAGAAGCTGAAGGTGGCCTTGCAGCCGGCCGGGATGGTGACGGTCTGGCTCAGCGTGTCGGTGTGCGCGCTGCCGTAGCCGTCCAGGTAGGCCTTCCAGTTGCCGCTGTGGGCGGGCTCGCTGGTGCCGTTGTCGATCACGCCGGGGGTCGCGGTCCACGGCGAGGCGGTGCCGGACTCGAAGCCGGGGTTGCCGAGCAGCTGGGCCGGGGTGCAGCCGGTGGAGGCGGCGCTGACGGTCCAGGTGAAGCTGGTGGTGCCGGTGGCGCCGGTGGAGTCCTTGGCGGTGACCGTGACGGTGGAGCTGCCCGTGGTGGTCGGGGTGCCGGTGATCAGGCCGCTGCCGCTGATCGACAGGCCGGCCGGCAGGCCGGTGGCCGAGTAGCTCAGGGTCTGGCCGGAGGCGCTGTCCGAGCCGGCGAGCTGCAGGTTGACCGCGGTGCCGCTGGTGGTGCTCTGGGTGCCGGGGTTGGTCACCGTGACGGTGTTGCCGCCCGCGGACGAGCCGGTGCCGAGCAGGGCGTTGGTCAGCGCGTCGGCGACCGGGGAGCCCCAGCCGGTGACCTGGTCGTAGCCCGGGCCGGCGTTGAAGTCCTGGTTGCCGCTGGTGGTCACGTCGTGGAAGGTGCTCTTGTACGCGGCGCTGTTGGCGACCGAGTAGAGCGCCGGGTTGGCCTGGCCCAGGTTGGGCTTGGTGGCCGCGGCGGCCTTCTGGTTGAACAGCGCGGTGAAGCCGGACCAGAGCGGGGCCGCCGCGCTGGTGCCGCCGTAGACCTGCCAGGCCGGGCCGTTGGTGCCCTGGGTGTAGATGGCGAAGCCGCTGTTCGGGTCGGCGTTGGAGGCCACGTCCGGGACGGTGCGCATGTTGCCGCTGATGTTGGTGCCGGTCTGCCAGCTGGGCTTGGCGAAGACGGTGGAGACACCGCCGCCCGCGGTGGTCCAGGCGCTCTCCGAGGAGTAGCTGTTGCCGCTCAGCTGGAGGTTGGTGCCACCGACGCCGGTCACGTACGGGTCCGAGGCCGGGAAGTCCACCGACTTGACCGAGGAGCCGCTGGTGGAGCGGGTGCAGTCGCGCGAGCCGTCGTCACCGGAGGCGGAGAAGACCGAGATGCCCTCGGCGGCGGCCTGCTTGAGCGAGTTGTCCACCGCGGTCATCGAGGACTGCGTGGTGTCGGGCTCGCAACCGCCCCAGGAGATGGAGATGACCGAGACCTGGTCGTCCGCGACGATCTTCGCGGCCATGTCGATCTCGCCCTGGTCGGTGTTGGGGGCCTCGTAGATCAGCTGGGTGGCCTTGGGGGCGACCCCGCGGACGATCTCGCTGTCCAGCTCGACCTCGCCCTGGCCCTGGCCCGGGTTGCTGTCGTAGTTGGCGCCGTCGACCGAGACGGTGCTGACGGCCGGGCCGTTCAGACCGAACTGGCTGTTGTAGGTGCTCAGGTTGGAGGCGCTGTAGCCGTCGAACTCCCAGAGCGCGACCTTCTCGCCGGTGCCGTCCGCGCCGACCTTGTTCAGGTTGTAGGCGCCGTCGTACTGGGCCGGGCCGTAGCCGCTCGGGGTGGCCTGCGGGCTGGCGTTGTTGGGCTTGGCCAGCTGCGGGGTGCGCACGGTGTGGTTGTTCAGGCCGGAGACGCCCTGGACGATCGCCGCCACGTCGGCCGGCAGGGTGGCCGCGCCGTCGTTGGCGAAGAACTGCTTGTGCTCGCCCGAGTCGTAGTACGCGCTCTCGTGCGTGCCGAAGGCCTTGGCGATCTGCGCGTTGGTGCCGTGCGCGTCGACCACCTGGCGGTTGGCGCTGACGGTCGCGGTCAGGCCCTGCGACTTGAGGTAGTTGACCACGTGGTCGACGTCGGCCTGGGCCGGCGCGTAGCGCGCGGTGAACTGCGCCGGGGTCAGGTAGTGGCCGTAGCTCGCCGAGTGGGGGTCGGCGACGTTGGCCAGGAACGTGTCGAGGTCGGCGGTGTTGCGCAGCTTGAGGCTGACCGCGACCGAGATCTGCTGGGCGGCGGGAACATCACCCTGCTTCTGCGCGTTGGCCACCGCGGGGGTCACGGTGTCGGGCAGGGATATCCGCGGTGCCGCCACGTTGGGGGTGGCGGCCTGCGCGGTGGTGACTCCCAGCGAGGCGGCGGACAGCGGCAGCAGGGCGATGGCCGCTGCGAGCGCGAGGGGGCGGGGACGCACTGGCTCCTCCTCTGGCCGGCGTGCATGGCCGGCAAGGGGCTAAGCGTTCCGGTCGAAAACGCTCCGATGAACATCCCAGAAACTTGCTGGAAGTTGACCCAAGAAAAGGTAATCGATTCCCCAATAACAGTAAACTGTTAAGGAGTTGGGTCTGAACCCAAGAGGCCCCGGCTATACAGTTTATGGCATCGGTCTGGACCACCTCACGGTGGGTGGGGGGAGGGGTGGCGACGCTCGTCCGGGTACGCTCCGACCACGCCCGTCGGAGGCCGTTCCGGCGACTGTGACGAACGCGAACTGCCCACCGTCCCCGAGGGGATGGCGGGCAGTCGGGACCGTTTTAGGTCAGCGTTAAGGCTGCCGTTCGGTTCTCCTCAAAGCGCTCGGTCTTCCGCCGGGGTGCCGAGCCACCGGGTCAGCGCGAGGCGCAGCTCGGTCCGGCTCGGGTCGGCCGCCGCCCAGGCCGCGTAGCCGTCCGGGCGGACCAGCAGCACCGTGGAGCGCAGCTTGCCGTGCGGGTTGGCCGGCGCCGCGTGCACCAGCCGGTCGGCCCACGGCTCGG
The DNA here is from genome assembly GCF_055559155.1 of Kitasatospora sp. NPDC024654. Classification (NCBI taxonomy): domain Bacteria; kingdom Bacillati; phylum Actinomycetota; class Actinomycetes; order Kitasatosporales; family Streptomycetaceae; genus Kitasatospora; species Kitasatospora sp. NPDC024654. The sequence continues at coordinate 52,448 of NZ_JBVHLF010000005.1, read as the reverse complement.
TGACGGCCGGCTCCAGCCCGCTGAACGGCGCGCCCGGCGCCCGCTCGTCGGTGGTGACCAGCACGAACTTGCCCTCGCGCAAAGCCTCGTAGAGCCGCGCCGGCCGGCCCGGGCGGTCCGCCGCGAGCCGCAGGTCCGGCACCCGGCGACCGGCCAGCGGGTGCGCGCCGGGCTCGGCGCGGTAGCGGAAGGTGATCCCGGAGACGGTGCCGGCGGCACGGGAGACCACCGGGCTCAGCGCGTCCACCAGCGAGCCGAGCGCCGAGCGGGCGGCCCGGCTCGCCGCGCTCCGGGCCAGCGCGATCCGGATCAGCGCGCCGGAGCTGCGCAGCACCGAGCGGCCGATCGGGTGGCGCTCCTCCTGGTAGCTGTCCAGCAGGTGCTCCGGTGCCCAGCCGCGGACCACCGCGGCGAGCTTCCAACCCAGGTTGGCGGCGTCCTGCAGGCCGGTGTTCATGCCCTGGCCGCCGGCCGGCGAGTGGCAGTGCGCGGCGTCCCCGGCGAGCAGTACCCGGCCGTCCCGGTAGCGGTCGACCTGGCGCTCGTCGCTGTGGAACCGGGAGAGCCAGCGGGCGTCGTGCAGGCCGTAGTCCTCGCCCAGGACGCGCCGGGTGATGTCGGCCACCTCGGTCAGCTCCACCGGCGCGTCGTCCGGCAGCTGGCGGGAGCGGTCCCAGGCGATCACCCGGTACCAGCCGTCGCCGAACGGGGCGACGAAGCCGAAGCCGTCGGCGGTGGCACGGGCGGTCAACACCTCGCTGGGCGCCCGGTCCAGCCGGACGTCGGCCAGCAGCACCGAGCTGACCACCGACTCCCCCGGGTACGGGATGCCGAGCAGCTCGCGGACCGCGCTGCGCACGCCGTCGCAGCCGACCACGTAGCGGGCCCGGTGCCGCGCCGGGCCGGCCTCGGTCCGCACGTCGAGGGTGACCCCGTCGGCGTCCTGCCGCAGACCGGTCACCTCGTGGCCGCGCAGCAGGTCGGCGCCGGCCTTCACGGCCCGTTCCTGCAGCACCCGTTCGGTCTGCGACTGGGGGGTGATCAGGACGAACGGGAACCGGGTCGGCAGCCTGGCGAAGTCGACGTCGAGCCGTCCGAACAGCCGCATCGTCGAGATCACCGTGCCGGTGGCGAGCAGCTCCTCGGCGAGCCCGCGGGCGTCCAACTGCTCCAGGGTGCGGGCGTGCACGGCGAAGGCGCGGGTCAGGTTCGACTCCTTGCCGCGCTTCTCCAGGACGGTCGTCCGCACCCCGGCCGCCGCCAGGTCGCCTGCCAGCAGCAGGCCGGTCGGGCCCGCCCCGACGATCACCACATCGGATTCGATCGGCTGGTCGGTCATGGGTCATCTCCCCGCGCTCGGACGATGATCGGCGATCGGGGACGGTTCTCAGCCCCCGCTCAGCTTCCCATCATCGCGGGCCGGGCCGGCGCTGTGAATCTCCTCGGCCCGGCGGACTCGGCGGCGGGACCGGGGACGGGGGCCGGGGCCGGGCGAGGCCGACCCCGACCCCGCGCGCCCCCACTCGGTACCGCCCGCCCCCCGGTGGCTCAGGCCGGCCGGCGGACCTGGACCACCCGGAACCGGCTCGCCACGAACGCGGCGTCGGTGTACGCGGCGTTGGCGGCCGGGTTGGCGCCGGTGCCGTGCAGGTCGGAGAAGGCCGCGGTCTGGTTCGGGTAGACCCCGCCGGTGAGGTTGAGCGAGAGGGACACCCCGCCGTCCAGGCAGGCCCGGACCAGCTGCCGCTCCACCTCGGGCGAGGTGGTGTAGCCGGTCGCGGTCATCGCGCCCTGCTCCCGCACGGTCCGGCCGAGCAGCTCCACCGCGTCGGCGGTGTTGTCCACCGCGACCGCGAAGAAGACCGGTCCGAAGCACTCGCTGAGGAAGACCGCCCGGTCGTCCGGCTTGTGCGCCTCCACCTTGATCAGCGCGGGGGTGCGGATGGTCGCGCCGGGGAACTCCGCCGACTCCACCACCCTCGGCGCGAGCGCGAGTTCGCCGTACTCGCCGCCGGCCGCGGCGGCGCTGCGCTGCAGCACGCCCGGGTTGACCACGGCGCCCAGCACGGCCGCGGCCCGCGCGTCGTCGCCGAGCAGGCCCTCGATCGCGGCGGCCAGGTCGGTCACCACCTGGTCGTAGCTCTTCTCGCCCTGGTCGGTGGCCACCCCGGTGCGCGGGATCAGCAGGTTCTGCGGGGTGGTGCACATCTGGCCGGTGTAGAGCGAGAGGGCGAAGGCCAGGTTGTTCAGCATGCCCTTGTAGTCGTCGGTGGAGTCGATCACCACCGTGTTGACGCCGGCCTTCTCGGTGTAGACCAGGGCCTGCCGGGCGTTCTCCTCCAGCCAGTCGCCGAACTCGGTGGAGCCGGTGTAGTCGATGATCTTCACGTCCGGGTGCAGGGCCAGGGTCTTGGAGATGCCCTCGCGGTCGTGCTCGGCGGCCAGCGTGACGGTGTTGGGATCGAAGCCGGCCTCGGCGAGCACCTCGCGGGCGATCAGCACGGTCAGCGCGAGCGGCAGCACGGCCCGCGGGTGCGGCTTGACCACCACCGGGTTGCCGGTGGCCAGCGAGGCGAACAGGCCGGGGTAACCGTTCCAGGTCGGGAAGGTGTTGCAACCGATCACCAGCGCGGTGCCGCGCGGGACCACCACGGAGTCCTTGATCAGCTTGAGCGGGTCGCGCTTGCCCTGCGGCTTGGTCCAGCCGGCCCGCTCGGGCAGTCGGGTCTGCTCGGCGTAGGCGTAGGCGACCGCCTCCAGGGCGCGGTCCTGGGCGTGCGGGCCGCCGGCCTGGAAGGCCATCCCGTAGGCCTGGCCGGTGGTGTGCATCACGGCCTGCGCGAACTCGTGCGAGCGGGCGTTGATCCGGGCCAGGATCTCCAGGCAGACCGCGGCGCGCTCGGCGGGGCTGGCGGCGCCCCAGGCCGGGGCGGCGGCCCGGGCGGCGGCCAGCAGCGCGTCCGCCTCGACCCGCGGGTAGCCGATGCCCAGCTCGATGCCGTACGGGGAGGCCTCGCCGGCGACCAGCTCTCCGGTGGTGGGGTGGCCGGGCAGCTCGAAGGCGGTGCCCAGCCGGGCCTCGAAGGCGGCCTTGCCCTCGGCCGGGGCGTTCTCGCCGTAGGCCTTGGGGAACTCCGGGTACGGCGACCAGTAGTCCCGGTCGGCGAGCGCGGTCAGCGCCCGGGCAAGGGTGTCCTGGTGACGTTCGATCAGTGCCTCGACGGCGGCCATGCGGCGCTCCTGGAGAGGGGAGGACAGGGCTGACGTACCCCAGCGTAACCGAACGATCGGTCGGTCCAACAGGGTGCGCGCCGGGGAAACCTCGGCCGACCACCTCGGGGGCGGGGGTCGGTTCGCCGTCGGGAAGCCGCCAGGGATACTTCAGAGCATGGCCGACAACCCCACCCGCACCACGTACACCGTCGACTCGTTGCTCGCGGTGACCGTGGAGGTCTTCAACGCGCGCGGCTACGACGGCACGTCGATGGAGGACCTGTCCCGGGCCGCCGGGATCTCCAAGTCCTCGATCTACCACCACGTGCGCGGCAAGGAGGAGTTGCTGCGGCTCGCCGTCGGCCGGGCGTTGGACGGGCTGTTCGGCATCCTGGACGAGCCGGGGGCGCTGGCCGGCCGCCCGGTGGACCGGCTGGAGCACGTGGTGCGGCGGACCACCGAGGTGCTGCTGGCCGAGCTGCCGTACGTCACGCTGCTGCTGCGGGTGCGAGGCAACACCGAGACCGAGCTGTGGGCGCTGGAGCGCCGCCGGGACTTCGACCACCGGGTGGCCGAGCTGCTCCGGGAGGCCGTCGCCGACGGTGACCTGCGGGCGGACGTCGAGCCGCGGCTGGCCACCCGGCTGCTCTTCGGCATGATCAACTCCATCGTGGAGTGGTACCGGCCCGGCGTCTCCGGCGCGGACGGCGTGCCGGACGCGGTGGTCCGGCTCGCCTTCGACGGGCTGCGGGCGTAGTCAGAGCGCGGGCGGCACCCGGTCGGTCTCCTCGAAGACCAGCAGGGTCTGGGTGGCCAGCACCTCCGGGATCGCCTGGATGCTGCCCAGCACCAGCTCGCGCAGGGTCCGGTTGTCCGGGGTGTGCACCAGCATCAGGACGTCGAACTCGCCGCCGACCAGCGCGATGTGCGCCACCCCGGGCAGCTCCAGCAATTGCTCCCGCACGGTCCGCCAGGAGTTCTGGACGATCTTCAGGGTGACGTAGGCGGAGGCGCTCTGGCCCGCCCGTTCGTGGTCGACCCGGGCGGTGAAGCCGCGGATCACGCCGTCCTCCATCATCCGGGCGATCCGGGCGTAGGCGTTGGCGCGCGAGACGTGCACCCGCTCGGCGACCGAGCGCACCGAGGCCCGGCCGTCCTGCTGGAGCAGGCGCAGGATGGAGCGGTCCACCCGGTCCAGGCCGCGCTCCACCGGAGTGCCCGAGGCGGGGGGTGCGGCTGGGGTCCGCCCGCTCGGCGGCTTCGCCGGACCGGGCGGCCGGCCGCCGTCGCGTGGCGCGGGCGGTTCGGCCGCTCGTCCGGCCATTTGTTCAGCGTCCATGTCCCCAGGCCCTCCCATGGTGGACGTAGTGCCTCCAGTCGACTGCCGTGGCGGCCGATTGTCCAGCACCTTCGTTCGGCTGTGGCCACAATGAAAAGACAACCGAACAATCGGTTGGGAGGCAATCCCTTCCCCCCTCGTTGCCCCCCATGGGCCGGCCTTCCCCTTTTCGACCCGCCGGCCCCCTGCCCTCCCCACCCCTTGGAGGTGCCCGAGATGACCGTCCTCGACCACCGGCCGACCGCGCCCGTGCCGGGCTGGCTGCCCGGAGCGACCGGTCCCCGGACCGACCCGGCGCCACTGCTGCCGGACCAGGCCCCGCTCCGGGTGCTCGACACCCCGGAGTTCGAGAAGGCCGATCCGGTGCTGCTGCTCGACCTCTACCGCCGGCTGGTGGTCGGCCGCCGCTACAACCAGCAGGCGACCACCCTCACCAAGCAGGGCCGGCTCGCCGTCTACCCCGCCTCCACCGGCCAGGAGGCCTGCCAGGTGGCGGCCGGCGCGGTGCTGCGGCCCGAGGACTGGCTCTTCCCGAGCTACCGGGACACCCTCGCGGTGGTCTCCCGCGGGGTCGACCCGCTGGAGGCGCTCACCCTGCTGCGCGGCGACGCGCACACCGGCTACGACCCGCTGGCCACTCGCACCGCGCCGCTCTGCACCCCGCTGGCCACCCAGGCCCCGCACGCGGTCGGCCTGGCGCACGCCGCCCGGCTGCGCGGCGAGCCGGTGGTCGCGCTGGCCATGCTGGGCGACGGCGGCACCAGTGAGGGCGACTTCCACGAGGCGCTGAACTTCGCGGCGGTACTGAACGCGCCGGTGGTCTTCCTGGTGCAGAACAACGGCTACGCGATCTCCGTCCCGCTCACCCGGCAGTCGGCCGCGCCGAGCCTGGCGCACAAGGCGGTCGGCTACGGGATGCCGGGCCGGCTGGTGGACGGCAACGACGCCGCCGCCGTGCACGCCGTGCTCGGCGAGGCGGTCGAGCGAGCCCGGGCCGGCGGCGGACCGACCCTGGTCGAGGCGCTGACCTACCGGCTGGAGGCGCACACCAACGCCGACGACGCCACCCGCTACCGCCAGGACGCCGAGGTGGCGGCCTGGCGCGAGCACGACCCGATCCTGCTGATGGAGCGGCGACTGCGGGCCGCCGGTCTGCTGGACGACGCGCTGGCCGAGCGGGCCGTCCAGGAGGGCGAGCAGCTGGCCGCCCGGATGCGCGCCGAGTTCCACGCCGAGCCGGAGCTCGACCCGCTCTCCCTGTTCCGTCACGTCTATGCCGAACCGACCCCTCAACTGCGTGAACAAGCCGAGCAGTTGGCTGCCGAACTGGCCGCCGGGGCGGAGGCCGGGGAGTGAACACGATGGCACCGGAGGCGACCCCGGCGGTCCGTACCAGCACCATGGCGCAGGCGCTCAACGCGGCGCTGCGCGACGCGATGCGGGCGGACCCGACGGTCCACCTGCTCGGCGAGGACGTCGGCACGCTCGGCGGGGTCTTCCGGATCACCGACGGGTTGAGCGCGGAGTTCGGCGCGGACCGCTGCCTGGACACCCCGCTCGCCGAGGCGGGCATCCTGGGCACCGCGATCGGCATGGCGATGTACGGGCTGCGGCCGGTGGTCGAGATGCAGTTCGACGCCTTCGCCTACCCGGCGATGGAGCAACTGGTCTCGCACGTGGCGAAGATGCGCAACCGGACGGCCGGCAAGCTGGCGCTGCCGATCACCGTGCGGGTGCCGTACGGCGGCGGGATCGGCGGGGTCGAGCACCACAGCGACTCCTCGGAGGCGTACTACGCGGGCACCCCCGGGCTGCACGTGGTGACCCCGGCGACGGTGGCCGACGCGTACGGCCTGCTGCGCGCCTCTATCGCCTCGGACGACCCGGTGGTCTTCCTGGAGCCCAAGCGGCTCTACTGGTCCAAGGCCGAGCTGGACCCGGCGGCGCCGGTCGAGCCGGTGGGTCGGGCGGTGCTGCGGCGGACCGGGCGTTCGGCGGTGCTGATCACCTACGGTCCCTCGCTGCCGGTCTGCCTGGAGGCGGCCGAGGCCGCGAAGGCGGAGGGCTGGGACCTCGCCGTGCTGGACCTGCGCACCCTGGTGCCGTTCGACGACGCCACGGTCTGCGAGGTGGTCCGCTCGGTGGGCCGCGCGGTGGTGGTGCACGAGTCGACCGGTTTCGGCGGGGTCGGTGCCGAGATCACCGCTCGCGTCACGGAGCGGTGCTTCCATCACCTGGCGGCGCCGGTGCTGCGGGTCACCGGGTTCGACATCCCGTACCCGCCGCCGATGTTGGAACACCACCACCTGCCCGGCGTGGACCGGATCCTGGACGCGGTCGCGCGGCTGCAGTGGGAGGACTGAGCGATGCCGATCGTGCGCGAGTTCACCCTGCCGGATCTGGGCGAGGGGCTGACCGGGGCGGAGATCACGCGCTGGCTGGTCGAGGTGGGCGAGGTGATCGCCGTGGACCAGCCGGTGGTGGAGGTGGAGACCGCGAAGGCGGTGGTGGAGGTGCCCTGCCCGTACGGCGGGGTGGTCACCGCGCGGTTCGGCGAGGTCGGCGACGAGCGGGAGGTCGGGCAGCCGCTGGTGACGGTGGCGGTCTCGGCCGGGGAGCCGGGGGCGGTGCCGGACGGCGGCGCCGGGGACGGCGCGGCGGCCGAGCGGCCGCTGGTGGGGTTCGGGGTGGCGGAGGGCGGCAAGGGGTCGCGCCGGCGCCGGGTGGGGGCGGCCGTCGCCGCGCCGGTCGCCACTCCGGCAGCCGCGCCGGTCGAGGCCGCCGCGCCGGTCACGGTGCCCGGCGTCGTCGCGGTGATCTCGCCGCTGGTCCGGCGGCTGGCCCGCGAGCACGGGGTCGAGCTGGGCCGGCTCACCGGCAGCGGGCCGGACGGTCTGATCATGCGGGCCGACGTGGAGCGGGCCATCCGGCCCGCGCCCGCCGCTGCTCCGGTGGCCCCGGACCAGGACGTGGTCCCGCTGCGCGGGCTGCGCCGCACGGTGGCCGAGAAGCTCACCCGCAGTCACCACGAGATCCCCGCGGCGACCTGTTGGGTGGATGCGGACGCCACCGAACTGCTCGCGCTGCGCGAGCAGATGAACCGCGGCGGCGGCCCGAAGGTCGGCCTGCTCGCCCTGTTGGCCCGGATCTGCACGGCCGCGCTGGCCCGCCACCCGGAGCTCAACTCCAGTGTGGAGCTTGATGCTTCTGGCGCTCCCGGCGCGCTGCGCCGGCACTCGGCGGTCCACCTGGGGTTCGCGGCGCAGAGCGAGCGCGGGCTGGTGGTCCCGGTGGTCCGCGATGCCCACCTGCTCTCCACCGAGCAACTCGGCGCCGAGCTGGCCAGGTTGACTGCGGCGGCCCGGTCCGGCTCGCTGACCCCGGCCGAACTCACGGGCGGCACCTTCACGTTGAACAACTACGGGGTGTTCGGGGTGGACGGCTCCACGCCGATCCTCAACCACCCGGAGGCGGCGATGCTCGGGGTCGGCCGGATCGTCGCCAAACCATGGGTGCACCGAGGAGAGTTGGCAGTGCGTCAGGTCACCCAGCTGTCGTTCACCTTCGACCACCGGGTCTGCGACGGCGGTACCGCGGGCGGGTTCCTGCGCTTCGTCGCGGACTGCGTGGAGCAGCCGGGGATGCTGCTGCGGCAGCTCTGAGGAGGTCGCCGCAGACACCGGCGGACGCCGCCATCCGTGCAGCCTAGCGCGCGGGTGGGGCGTCCGTCCGGCGTTCGCGCGATTTGTCGGATCAGCTGTTCGGTCATGCCACGCTACCCGAGGCGTTGCTGGGACGACCGGAGGCGAAACGATTCTCTTGAGTACGCGTCAGGCTGGTGCGACATCGCTTCCCTCGCTGCTGGTCCGCTCCGGAGCCGGCTCGGCCGCCGCTTCGGCGGTGCCGGGCCTGCCGGCGGCCCCGCCCGGCCCCGATCCGGCGCCGGCGGTCGCCGCCGAACCGGTCCCCGTTCCGGGTGAGATCGGCGGGAGGCCGATACCGCCCCGGCCGACCGTTCCGCCGCTCGTCCCCGCTCCCCCCTTCGCGGCTCCCGCCCCCGAAGCTCCCGGAGCCGCTGGGGTCCCGACCGCCCCGGTCGGGGCGACACCCGCCCGGCCGCCGGAACCGGCGGCCACCGAGCGCCCGGTGATCGAGCCGCTGTTCAGCTGGGCGCCCGGCCTCAACTGGACCGGCCCGGGCGACCACTGGAGCCGGGCCTGGGCCGTCCGGGCCGAGCACCGGACGCCCCCCGCCGCGCCCGTCCCGCCGCCGGACCTCGCCGCCGAGGCCGCCGCGCAGCCCCCCACCCCCGGCGACATCGAGCTGATCCGGGCCAGCCTGGCCGTGGTCGAGCCGGTCGCCGACCGGGCCACCGCGCACTTCTACGCGCTGATCTTCCTGCACTTCCCCGAGGTCCGGGCGCTCTTCCCGGCCGCCATGGACGTCCAGCGCGACCGGCTCTTCCGTGCCCTGCTGATGGCCGCCCGCAACGCCGACGACCCGGCCGGCCTGACCGCGTACCTGGCGAGGCTGGGCGAGGGCCACCGCAAGTACGGCACGCTCACCGCCCACTACGCCCCGGTCGGCGAGTGCCTGATCGCCGCGCTGGCCAAGTACGGCGCCAGCCGCTGGGACGCCGCCACCGAGCTGGCCTGGCGCCGGGTCTACCGGCTGGTCTCGACGATCATGATCGAGGCGGCCGAGGGGGCCGCCCGCACCGCGCCGCCCTGGTGGCAGGCCGAGCTGGTGTCGCACCAGCAGCGCGGCCGGGACGTCGCGGTGATCACGGTCCGCCCGGACCAGCCCTACCCCTACCGGGCCGGCCAGTACACGACCCTGGAGACGCCCTGGTGGCCGCGGGTCTGGCGGAACTACTCGTTCGCCACCGCACCCCGCCCGGACGGCCTGCTGACCTTCCACGTCAAGGCGGTGCAGGCCGGCTGGGTGAGCAGTGCGCTGGTCCGCCGGGCGGTCCCCGGAGACGTGCTGCGGCTCGGTCCGCCGGCCGGCGAGATGGTGCTGGACCACGGTGACCCCGCCGACCTGCTCTGCCTGGGGGGTGGCACCGGGATCGCGCCGGTCAGCGCGTTGATCGAGGAGGTGGCCGAGCACGGTCCGGCCGGCCGCCGGGTCGAGGTCTTCTACGGTGCCCGGCGCGCCGACGAGCTGTACGAGCTGGACGCGCTGCGGCAGCTGGAGCAGCGGCACCGCTGGCTCTCGGTCCGCCCGGTGGTCTCCGAGGCGGGGGCGGGCGCCCCCGGCGCGGCGGCCGGGGGGCACCCCCGGGCCGGTGGCTGGGAGCGGGTGCGGCCGGGGACGGCGCTGCCCGGGCTGCTGCCCGACGTGGTGGCCCAGCTCGGCCCGTGGGACGGCCACCGGGCCTTCCTCAGTGGCCCGGCGGCGATGATCCGGCGCAGCGCGGCGGCGCTGGCCCGCTCGGGGGTGCGGGCCGAGCACATCCGGCACGACCTGGTCGGCGAGCTGGTCTGAGCCCCGGTGTCAGGCCAGGTCGGGCGCGAGCATCGCCCGGACACCCTCGATGTTGGCGGCCAGGAAGGCGCGCAGCGAGGGCGGCACCAGGTTGACCTGGGTGACGCCCTCGCGGGTGAACGGCAGCCGGACGATCTCGTACTCCCCCTGCGGCTCGTCCACCTCCGGGCCGTGCCGCCGGTCCGGGTCCATCGAGGCCAGCCGGCAGACGAAGAAGTGCTGCACCTTGACCCCGTGCGGGTGCGCCAGGGTGCCGTCGTCGTGGTGGGTGTGCGCGACCGTGTCGACGAAGACCGGCACCACGTCGACCACCTTGCCGCCGAGTTCCTCGTCCACCTCGCGGTGCAGGGCGTCGACCACCGTGCGGTCGGCGGGCTCGACCCCGCCGCCGGGCGTGATCCAGTACGGGTCGTGGCCCGGCCGGGTGCGCTTGATCACGATCAGCTCGGCGGCGGCGCCCGGGTGGTCGGCGGGCAGGTCGAGCAGGATCGCCCGGGCGGTGCGCTTGACCACCGGCCGGGGGTGCGGAGTCGTGGACGGGTGGGCGATGGGCTGCCCCATGGTCACCTCCGAGGGGCCCGGCGGACGCCGGACCGGCACGTTGTGCGGGAGTCTGCCGCGCCGGAGGCCCGCCGAAACGCCGTACGGCGAACGAAGCGGAGGTGATGGTTCCGAAGGTGTACCCGCTCGGTCCTCGCCGCTCAGTCCTCGTCGTCGATGGCCAGGTGCAGGCCCCAGGAGACCAGGCTGATGATCAGCGCGCCGAAGAGCGCCGCCCAGAAGCCGCGGACGTGGAAGTCCAGCTTCAGCTGGTCCGAGGCGAACGAGGTCAGCCAGAGCATCAGGGCGTTGATCACGAAGGTGACCAGGCCCAGCGAGAGGATGAAGAGCGGCAGCGAGAAGAACTTCACCGCCGGCTTGATCAGCCAGTTCACCACTCCGAAGATCAGCGCGACGGCGATCACGGTGAGTGTCTTGTGCTGCCAGTCGCCACCGGACAGGGTGATCCCGTTGACGAGCCAGGCGGCCACCCAGATGGCGACCGCGTTGATGAGGGTCTTGACCACGAAGTGCTTCATGGCCCGCATCGTGACAGGACCGGACGGCGGGCGGAAGTTTCCTCGACCCTGGTTTGTCCCGGAAAGTGTTGTCGACCGTTGTCGAGGAAGGCAGCGACCCCCGGAGAGGAACAGCGCCGATGAAGGTCTTCCGGCTGGACGAGCTGGACGCGGAACGGGCCGCCAACCAGGGCGCGTACCTGCGCTTCCTGCGTGAGCGGAACATCTCGGCGGGCCTGTACGCGCTCTCCCCCGGGGAGAGCGACACCCAGTCCGCGCACGAGCAGGACGAGCTGTACCAGGTGATCAGCGGGCGGGCCTACCTCACCGTCGGGGAGGAGACCACGACGGTGGCGCGGGGGAGCGTGGTGTACGTGCCGGCCGGGGTGCCGCACCGGTTCCACCACATCACCGAGGAGCTGCGGGTGCTCGTGGTGTTCTCACCGCCGGAGGCGTGAGCCGGTGCGGCAGACGTGCGGTGGGGCCCGCGCGCCGGGCGCCCGGGGCACGGCCCGGGCGGGCGTTCGAGCCGTGAGCGGGCCGGCCGCCGGCCCGGGCCCGGCGCGTAGGGTCGGGCCATGACCCAGACCCTGACCGAGGAGCTGTGGGCCGCCATCGAGCCGGTCTACGAGCGGATCCTCGACCACCCGTTCCTGGCCGGGCTGACCGACGGCACGCTGCCGCGCGCGGCGTTCCGGCACTTCGTCGTCCAGGACTCGCACTACCTGCGCGACTACGCCCGGGCCCTGGCGGTCTGCGCCGCCAAGGCGCCCGGCGAGCAGGAGGTCAGGGCCTTCGCCGACGACGCGATCGGCGCGCTCGCCGCCGAGCAGGGCATGCACGCGGAGTTCCTGACCGCGTTCGGCGAGAGCGCCGAGCAGGCCGCCGCCGAGCCGGTGCTGCCGACCACCCGGGCCTACACCAGCTACCTGCTGGCCACCGTCTACGGCGGCTCGTTCGCCGAGGCGGTCGGCGCGGTGCTGCCCTGCTACTGGATCTACGCCCGGGTCGGCGCGGAGCTGCTGGCGAAGTCCTCCCCCGACCCGCTCTACGCGCGGTGGATCGCGGTCTACGGCGACGAGTCGTTCCAGTCCGTGGTGCGCCGGGTGCTGGCGCTCACCGACCGGCTCGGCGAGCAGCTCTCGGCGGCCGAACGGCGCCGGGTGACCGAGCACTTCACCACCACCTCGCGCTACGAGTGGATGTTCTGGGACGCCGCCTGGCGGGGTGAGGGCTGGCCGGTGTAAGGCGCTGGTAAGGGCTACCCCGAGGCCACCACCTCAGGGCTATCTCCGGGTTCTCTCGGGGGCCGGATCGCTCGTCTCCGCGTCAAGCCCCGCCTACGATCGAGGTAACGGAAAGCGGACGGGATGCGGCGACCGGGTGGAGCCGATCCGAGGGGAGAGAAGGAACGGACATGGCTGAGCTCTGGAAGTCGCTGCCCTCGTGGGTGCGCAACATCGTGGTCCCGATCATCGTGATCGTGGTTCTGTGGAACGTGCTCGGCTTCTTCGTGGGCGTGGTGAGCGCGCTGGTCGGCCTGGTGATCAAGGCGCTGGTGGTGGTCGGCATCGCGGCCGCCGTGGTGATCCTGGTGAAGAAGGCGACCAAGGGCTGACGCCCGCACGGTCCGTCCGGCGCCCGCTCCCCGGCTTCGGGGGGCGGGCGCCGTCGGCGTACGGCCGGGCGTATGACGCGGCCCGTCCCGCCACGGTGGCGGGACGGGCCGGGTGAGCACGGGTCGGGCTGGGCTCAGGCGGTCGGGTCGGGCTGGATCGGGATGGTCTGCTTGGCGGGCCGGGCGGTGGCGTCGTCCTTGCGGGCGGCGTCCTCGCGTCCGTTCGCGCCGGCGCCGTCCATCGCGCTGAGCAGTTGGCGGGCCAGGCCCAGGCCGGTGCCGCCCATGGTGAGCGCCTTGGCGAACATCTCGCCCATCCCGTCCGCGCCGTTCAGCAGCACCATGTGCTCGACGTTGCCGAAGGCCTCTGCGCCGGCCCGGACGATCTCCGGCCAGTTCTCGGCGAGCTGCTGGGCGACCACGGCCTCCTGGTTCTCGGCCAGTGCGGCGGCCCGGGCCTTGATCGCCTCGGCCTCGGCCAGACCGAGCGCCCGGGCGGCTTCAGCGGTGGCCAGACCCTTGGCCTCGGCCGCGGCGGCCTCGGCCTGACCGGTGGCCTTGGTCGCCTCGGCGGCGGCCAGGCCGCGGGCCTTGGTGGCCTCGGCCTCGGCCTGCGCGGCGACCCGCACCCGGTTCGCCTCGGCGGCGGTCCGCAGCTCGGTCTCCCGGGCCTGCGCCTGGGCGGCGGAGATCCGGGCGTCACGCTCGGCCTCGGCGGCGGTCCGGGTCTCGTACGCCCGGGCGTCGGCCGGCTTGCGGACCTCGGCCTGCAGCTGCTGCTCCTTGCGGTGGCCCTCCAGCTCGGCGACCTTGGTCTCCTGGACCACGACCTCCTGCCGGGCGGCGGCCTGGGCGAGCGGTCCGGCCTGCTGCGCGCGGGCCGCCGCGGTGTCCATCTCGGCCTGGTAACCGGCCTGCTGGATACCGGAGTTGCGGGTCGCCTCGGCCTTCCGGGCGAACGCCTCCTGCTCCGCCTCGGTGGCCTGCCGGTCCGCCTCGGCGGCGGCGATCCGGGCGTCGCGCTGGACGGCGGCGGCGTGCGGGGCGGCCAGGTTCTTGATGTAGCCGGTCGGGTCCAGGATCTCCTGGATCTGCAGCGAGTCGATGATCAGCCCGAGCTTCTCCATCTCGGTGCCGGAGGCGGCCCGGGTCTCCCCGGTCAGCCGCTCGCGGTCGCGGATCATCTCCTCGACCGTCAGACCGCCGACGATCGAACGGAGGTGGCCGGCGAAGACGTTGTGGACCCGCGCGCCCATCATCTTCTGCTGGTCCAGGAAGCGGCGGGCGGCGTTGGCGATCGACACCGTGTCGTCGCCCACCTTGAAGATCACCACGCCCTTGACCTGGACCGGGATGCCCTGCGACGTCACGCACTCGACGTCCAGGTCGGCCTCGTTGAGGTCCAGCGAGAGCCGGCGGACGGTCTGGATGCCGGGCGTCACCAAGGTCCCCCGCCCGGTGACGATCCGGAAGCCCAGCCCGTCCCCGACCCCCTCGGTGCGGTGCTTGGAACCGGAGATGATCAGAGCCTCGTTGGGCTCGGCGACCCGCCACATCAGCTTGAAGAGCACGATCACCACGATGACCGCCGCGACGACCGCGCCGGCGATGATGCCGATCAGCATCGGCTAACTCCCCCTTCAGGGCACACCGGTTCCGTGGCTGCGCTCGGTTGTGCAGGATGGCGCGGAATCCGGTGGCGCAGGAGATTCTGCGCCTCCTTCGATCACATGGGAAGCCCGGGGTGGCGTGTCGCCCGGCGGGGTCGCGGCTCAGCCCAGCACGGGCGCCACGAAGACCGTCCGGGGCGGCTGGTACTCGACCACCACCACCGGCGTGCCGACCGGCAGCGACTCCCCCGGGACGGCCGGGTAGGCCAGGAAGGCCTCGGTCCCCTGACGCTCCGGCACGTGCAGCAGCACCTCGCCGACCAGCCCGGTGCCGACCCGACCGGTGACCCGTCCGGTGTGTCCGATCATCCGTCCTCAACTCCCCCCGTGGCCGCCCTGGTGGCGGTCGTCCCAGTCTGACGCAGCCCCTGGTGGGATGCCCACCCGGTGGGCCCGTACTGGACCGGCGGCGCCCCTCCCGCTACGGTGTGGACGTCTTTGGGCAGGCAAGTCCGCCTGCCGCACGGGAGCTCGGAGCACCGGGCTGAGAGGGCGCTGAACGGGACGCGAACCGCGTGCCGACCGCTGCGCCGACCGCAGGAACCTGACCGGGTAATGCCGGCGTAGGGAGTAGAGGTCAGATGACCATGTTCGACGCACAGTCCGCCGCTGGTACCGAGAACAGCGCGACCACCGGATACCCCACCCCGGCCTGGCACAAGGCCTACCGCACCGGCTCCCGTCCGGACCTGCGGGTGCCCTACCGCGAGGTCCGGCTCACCGACGGGAAGACCGTCCCGCTCTACGACACCTCGGGTCCGTACACCGACCCGGCCTACCAGCCCGACGTCCGGCGCGGCCTGCCCGCGCTGCGCGACGCCTGGATCCGCCAGCGCGGTGACGTCGAGGAGTACGACGGCCGGGAGGCCCGCCCCGAGGACGACGGGATCAAGCACACCTCGCCGCGTGGCGGCAACCTGCGCAACCTGGACGCCGTCTTCCCCGGACGCCCGCGCCGCCCGCTGCGCGCCCGGGACGGCGTCGCGGTGACCCAACTCGGCTACGCCAAGCGCGGGATCGTCACGCCGGAGATGGAGTTCATCGCGCTGCGCGAGGGCCTGTCGGCGGAGTTCGTCCGCGACGAGGTGGCCCGCGGCCGGGCGGTGATCCCGCTGAACGTCAACCACCCCGAGGTCGAGCCGGCCGTCATCGGCACCAACTTCCTGGTGAAGATCAACGCCAACATCGGTAACTCGGCGGTCACTTCGTCCATCGAGGAGGAAGTGGAGAAGATGACCTGGGCCACCCGCTGGGGGGCCGACACGGTCATGGACCTCTCGACCGGGCGGAACATCCACACCACCCGCGAGTGGATCCTGCGCAACTCCCCGGTGCCGATCGGCACGGTGCCGCTCTACCAGGCGCTGGAGAAGGTGGACGGCAAGGCCGAGGAGCTGAGCTGGGAGGTCTACCGCGACACCATCATCGAGCAGTGCGAGCAGGGCGTCGACTACATGACGGTGCACGCCGGCGTGCTGCTGCGGTACGTGCCGATGACCGCCCGCCGCAAGACCGGCATCGTCTCGCGCGGCGGCTCGATCATGGCGGCCTGGTGCCTGGCGCACCATCAGGAGAACTTCCTCTACACCAACTTCGAGGAGCTCTGCGACATCCTGCGCGCCTACGACGTCACCTTCTCGCTCGGTGACGGCCTGCGCCCCGGCTCGATCGCGGACGCCAACGACGAGGCGCAGCTCGCCGAGCTCCGGACGCTGGGCGAGCTCGGCCGGATCGCGCGCGACCGGGACGTCCAGGTGATGATCGAGGGCCCGGGCCACGTCCCGATGCACAAGATCAAGGAGAACATGGATCTCCAGAGGGAGATCTGCGACGAGGCGCCGTTCTACACCCTCGGCCCGCTGACCACCGACGTCGCCCCCGGCTACGACCACATCACCTCGGGCATCGGCGCCGCGATGATCGCCTGGTGGGGCACCGCGATGCTCTGCTACGTCACGCCCAAGGAGCACCTGGGCCTGCCCAACCGGGACGACGTCAAGACCGGTGTCATCACCTACAAGATCGCCGCCCACGCGGCCGACCTCGCCAAGGGCCACCCCGGCGCCCAGGCGTGGGACGACGCCCTCTCCGACGCCCGCTTCGAGTTCCGCTGGGAGGACCAGTTCAACCTGGCCCTCGACCCGGAGACGGCCCGCGACTTCCACGACGAGACCCTCCCCGCCGAGCCGGCCAAGACCGCCCACTTCTGCTCGATGTGCGGCCCGAAGTTCTGCTCGATGAAGATCAGCCAGAGGATCCGCGACGAACACGGTGGGGGCTCCACGGCGGTCTCCAGCGAGTTCGACGCCGAGGCCCTGGCCGGCATGCAGGCCAAGTCCGAGGAGTTCGCGGAGCACGGCAACCGGGTCTACCTCCCGCTGGCCGACTGAGGCGCGCTGCCCGCGGATGCGCCGTGCTGGGAAGTGGAGGGGACTTCCCGGCACGGCGCTCCGGCGTGCGGCTGCTGCGCGATCACGGGAAGGCCGCCCTTGTGACTGGTGGATCCGCTACTTCGACCACCTGTAGCGCCCCGATGTGTTCGCTTCGGGCTGACGTTGTCATCGATGAAGATCAGTCAGAGGATCCGCGACGAACACGGTGGGGTCTCCACGGGGGTCTCCGGCGAGCAGAGCACTGGGGTCTCGGCCGGAAGTCCCTGAGGCCCGGCACCTAGCGGATGGCGGGGCCCTGCCCGGACCGCCAGTCGTCGATCCGCTTGCGGATGCTCGCGACCATGGGCAGCCCGTCCACCGCGGCCGGCTCGAACCAGGCCACCTCATGGGACTCCTCGGAGGTCCGGAGGGTCCCGCCGGTCGGACGGGCGAGCAGGCAGATCGAGAACTCCTGGCGGACCTCGCCGTCGTCGTAGGCGAAGACGTGGTGCGGGTTGGTGTACGTGCCCACGATGCCGGTGATCTCGACGTGGATGCCGGTCTCCTCGAGCGTTTCGCGGATGCCGCAGCCGGCGAGTGACTCGCCCAGCTCCATCCTCCCACCGGGCAGCGCCCACATGCCGTTGTCGGTCCGCCGCTGGAGCAGGACGCGGCCGTCCGCGTCCACCACGACGACGGAGGCGGCGGGTACCAGGCTGTTGGGCGTCGGGGCGTCGGGGTCGTCCTCGTAGTCACGCCTGGCCACGGTGTGCCCCACGCTCGACATCCTGGGGGTACCAGCGGAGTTCGACGGTGTTGCCGTCCGGGTCCTGGACGTAGACGGAGGTCGCGGTGCCGCGCGCGCCGTACCGGTCCACCGGGCCTTCCAGGACGGTGAAGGCGCCTGACGCGATCACCTCCTGCCAGTCCAGCGGCTCCACGGTGAGGCAGAGGTGGTCGACGTTGGACTCGCCGCGGGGCCGGCTGACCAGGTCGATGATGGTCTCGGGGGTGACCCGCACCGAGGGGAACGGGGCCTTGCCGGCGCGCCATTCGGTCACGCGGACCGGCTCCAGGCCGAGCTGGCCGGTGTAGAAGTCCAGGGCGCGTTCGATGTCCTGGACGTTGAGCACCAGGTGGTCGAAGGCCTTCACGCGCAGTGTGGGGTTCATGGTGTCCACGATCCACCGGGCCGGGGAGGGTCGGCAAGGCGTGATCCGGATACGATCGTTGAGCAGGGCTCAACGACGGGGGACGTCGGGCATGTTGGAACGGCAGGAGATCGAGACCTTCCTGACGCTCGCCGAGGAGTCGCACGTCGGCCGTACCGCCGAGCGCCTGCGGGTCAGCACCGGGCGGGTCAGCCAGGTGGTCAGGAAGCTCGAACGCCGGATCGGCGCCGCGCTGTTCGAGCGGACCAGTCGTGCCGTGCGGCTCACCCCGATCGGGCGGCGGTGGGGACCCCGGGTGAGGGCGGCGGAAGGACGGGCACAGCGTCGGTGGGAGGGCCGACCGGTCGGGGGGGGGGCGGGGGGGGGGGGAGGGGGGGGGGGGGGGGGGGGGGGGGGGGGGGGGGGGGGAAGAAGGGGGGGGGGGGGGGGGGGGGGGAGGCGGAGGGACCCGGTCT